>NZ_CAWNXG010000007.1:0-169057 GCF_963878145.1 Photorhabdus sp. S10-54
AATCTGGTATCTTTCTGTTTCGGTCAGTTGTGTATAGGCCATAGTGCATTTTCCTTTGGCGAGAAAGATGCCTACTATAGCAACTGACCGCCCTTCTGAAAAATTGCACTTATTAGTCGAATCTGCCTGATTTAATGATTACTTATTTTCATCAAGATTGTCAGTTATTTGGCGAAACAATAGATGAAATAATAACTGACTATCTAAACCATCAATATCCAATAACCATAATAAGTTTAATAAGAAAAATTAATATTTTCATCCGTAATTCTGATCATGTAGAAAAAGACTTTCATAATTTTAATTACCACGAATTTGTTCCTGAATTATGGGAAACCACTGCGTTAGACTTTTTAAATCATGTATCAAAATTAGCACAAGAATATTTGGATAAAGATGACTAATCATAGTCATTTTTAATGTGATAGTAAATAAAGAGGTAAAATATAATGGAAATGAGAGAAAAATTGCAGTACATAGATAAGATTACAAATGCTGTTGATAGGAATGATTTTGAATCATTTCACAAAATACTCAATGAGCTGCAAGGAAATTATCTTAATGTCGCACCGCTAATGTTATTAGAAAATATTAATCATCTTATCTATGCCGCCCAAAATATAAAAGGATGTTTTAGCATCCGTCATTCTGATGAAGCTGATCCAAAGTTATGGGAAACTATTTCCGCCGTATTAGAACATCTGAATCAGTCATCAAAATAATGCAAAGTTATATAAATAAACAACATGAAAAGGACAAATAAATCAACTTTGTATCCATGAAATTTTCAAGTAAAAAACACTTTTGAAGGTAATTAATTATATATTACATTTCAAAAGCGTCATTTAATGATAACCCACGCCATTTATTAGCCAAACTTTAAAAACATTAATTACATATAAACAAGTTAAACTGTTTCGCATAGCAAGCACAACATAATTATGCTGCGAGTAAACAAATTCGTATTCCTTTAAATAATTCATTGGGATCTTTTCCATTCCGAATCTTTCAGTAGGAAATTATTTAATCGGTTTACGACAAAATTTATCTCTCGATTAGAAACTTTATTGAAGCCTGTTCCTTTGGAAAGTATTGTCTGATTAGCCCACTAATATCCTCATTTACCTCTCTTTCCCTGAGAGCATAAGGAGCCGCAAAGCGGATATTTGTTTCTAATTTTTTCCCGATAATTCAATGACTCGCAAATTCTAAACCATATAGCTGTAGTTCTCGATGATACGGAATATCTACAAATGTAGCAAAACCAAGGTCATGATATAGTAAAATTAAAAGCAGTTATTTAGCTTTTTCAGCTTTATTTTCATTTATCTAAGTAAAGTGTGATAAATTCTTCGCTATCAAACCCTCAAATAAAATTAAATTTTTATAGGAAAAACACGATGACTAATAAAAGATTTAAGAAATTCATTATGTTTCTTGTGACATTATTAACACTAGGAACATGCTTACCTACATTGGCTATCAATAGTAAAGAACAATTCCCGTCTGAATATCGTATATCAAGAGGTGACATAACAAAATTTGGTGGGGCACGCAGATTTACACAAGAACAAACTACAGCGCTTAGAGATTCATTAGATAATAAGAAAGTCAAGAACGTCATCTTGTTTATTGGTGATGGAATGGGAGATTCTGCAATTACATTAGCTCGTAACTACGCAGAAGGTGCAGGAGGATTTTTCAAGGGAATTGATGCAATGCCATTAGTTGGACAATATACACATTACTCATTAAATAAAGACACCAAGAAACCCAATTATGTTTCGGATTCAGCATCTTCAGCCACTGCCTGGGCTACTGGAGTAAAAACTTACAACGGGGCATTATCCATTGATGTTTTTAACCAACCTCATCAAACCTTATTGGAGCTAGCAAAAAAGAACAAAAAAGCAACCGGTAATGTCACTACGGCTGAAGTTCAGGATGCAACATCGGCAGCACTGTATGCGCATGTCACGCAGCGTGAATGCTATGGCCCAACAGAAACGTCGGAAATGTGTCCCACTGATGCCCTCGAAAAGGGGGGAAAAGGTTCTATCACGGAACAACTTCTGGCGGCACGTGCAGATGTCACGTTAGGGGGAGGAATCGATATCTTTTCCCAGCAATCAGTGGCAGGTGTCAATACAGGAAAAACGCTGAAGCAGCAGGCGTTGGAGCAAGGGTATCAATGGGTAACAGATATAACATCATTGAATGCGGTGAAAAAAGCGAATCAAAAAAAACCGCTATTAGGATTATTTAATGAAGAAGTTTTACACGGAATGTGGGAGGGACCGAAAGCGATTTATCATGGAAATCTTAACGAAGCCCCGGTGAAATGCAAATTGAACACCAAACGGAGTTCACAGCAGCCGACATTAGTACAGATGACCGAAAAAGCCATTGATCTACTGAAAGTCAATAAAAATGGCTTCTTCCTGCAAGTGGAAAGTGCGTTGACTGATGATTATGAGCACTCCGCCAATCCTTGCGCACAAATCGGTGAAGTGGTTGCTTTGGATGAAGCAGTACAAGCCGGTTTGAGATTCGCTAAACAACATGGAGATACACTAGTAATTGTTACTGCGGATCATGGACATTCCAGCCAGATTATTGAACCTGATGTTAAAGCCCCCGGTTTGACCCGCTCACTGATTACCAAAGACGGGGCCGTTATCACAGTCAGTTATGGTAATTCAGAAACAACTTCTCAGAAACATACTGGTACACAATTACGTGTAGCAGCTTATGGCCCACACGCCGCAAATATTGTTGGATTAACCGACCAGACCGATCTATTTTTTACCATACGGGATGCGATGGGTTTGAAATAATAGAGATGGAACAGCTTGTTATATGATCAAACTCGCACAGCATAATGTTGCGCGAGTGATCTTATTTATTCAGCTAGAAGCCGAACGATATCCACGCAATGCACGCTTCCAAACTAATCGTGCCACGATAAAGAAAAAGATGGCTATTCCCAGCGATCCCATTGCTAAAGGCAAAGTCAACATCCCTAACAACGCCATAACCGGGGAACTGGTCATGACACCAATGGGGATCAGAAAACTAAAGATTAACCGCCAAGGCATACCAAATAGATGAATAGGCCAGCGAGCAAAACCCAATAACGAAGAGAGAACGTTGGTCAAATTTTGTACCCTGACTAATGCAAAAGAGGTCGCAATAGCGAGAACGAACAACGCGTAAGCCGTGGCAAGCCCACCAAGCGATAAGATGACTGTCATCATGATATCCATGAACGAAGGTTGAATATCAAGCTGTATAAAAGCGTAAATAGCCAAGCCAAGTCCGAAGAAAAAATCAATACTTTTCCATAACCTGATATCGACGAGTGAACAGAGAAAAAGTGAATCGACGGGCCGCATTAAAATATAATCAAATAAACCTGTTCGAATACCTGAAACAGCGGCGGCAAGACTGGGAGCAATCAGACCTTCAACAATAGCATATAGCATCATATACCAGCCCATTAATACCAGCATTTGCTCGAATGACCAGCCGGCGACGGCACCACGTTCATTAAACAAAATGAAAAGCGGTAACAGTTGTAGTATCGCCATGATGAATGAAAGTAAACCATCTACCATGAAGTCCCAACGGTATTGTATCGAGCGTTTTATACTCAAGATAAACGCCATACGAATGACTACAAGAGAGTGCATCATTATCCAAACGCCAAGTAACAGCGGACACCTCGCCGCCAGACAAAAAATGCGGCAGCAAACAACAAAGCCACCAGTGCGAACTGACAGGCCACCCATTGAGCAGCGACAAGCAGGGAATGCTTTCCGATTAATATTTCTACTGGCAGTGAAATCACAAACCGGAATGGCAGCCAGTTTGCTATCTGACCTGCCCAATCTGGTAATAAGGCCAACGGAAACATATATCCTGATAGTACACTACTGGCAGCAACATATATTTTATGTACAACTAATGAGCGCTCGATCCAGAAGGTCAGACTCCCGATCAGCAAGTGGATGCTTTGATTAATAAGGAAGGCACCTGATAACGCCAGCGCCAGCAAACCTAGTTGCGGTAAATTTAGCGGCTGGCTCTGTAAGCTCATGATCAGTGCCAATATAAAAATAGGTAAGGCAACAATTAGGCTTAATCCCAGTTCGGCAATAGTAATTGCCAAGTAGTTGATAAAAGGATGAATGGGGCGCATTAACCAAAAAGAAAGTTCACCAAGGCGGATATTTTCGTTAATTTCCCAGACGTTGTTACAGCTGGTTAATATGGTGGTCACGAGAACGGCAACATAGTAAAGATTAAAATCCTCTGCGGTATAACCTTGAAAAGAGCCATCTTGAGTTACCGAACGCCAAAAAACCAGCATGATTAACGGCATACTGAGTGTGACAAGCCAAAGCAGAAATTCGGCTCGGAATGAGAATGTTTCAAATAATCGGACTTTTATAAGAGCGAAAAACATGTCGGTTCGCCTCTATTCAGGAATTTGTTTTAGTTCGGTTTTATTCTGGTTGGGATGACCAAAAATCTGGCGCAGTATTTCCTCCAATGGAAGATCTTCTATGGTGAGGTCAACTACCAATTGTTGTTCAACCAGAAAATGTACGAGTCTAGGGACATGATCGCGGTGAACTCGAATTTGGGAACGTTCTTCGGTTTGTGAAATGAGCGCGCCAAAGCGTGAAAAATCGGGAATATTGATCTGGCGATTCATCGAGAACGAGACGATTTTTTCAGGGTTTTGTTTCGCCGTGAAGGTTCGCAGATCGCCGTCATAGAAAATCGTTCCACGGTCAACAATGATAATGCGTTGACACAATACCCGCACATCTTCCATATAGTGTGATGTCAGCAGAATAGTAGCATTGTGGCGGCGATTATATTCAGCAACAAAATCACGCAGAGCAGCTTGCATGGCAACATCAAGCCCAATCGTCGGCTCATCAAGAAAGAGAACCTTGGGTTGATGGATCAGCGAGGCAGCCACTTCACACCGCATACGTTCCCCTAATGAGAGCTGGCGGGTGGGTTTGGTCATGATGGTGTTCAGTTGCAGTAAGTCGCCCAACTCCTTCAGAGTCTGTTTATGTACGGCCAAGGGAATCTCGAACAGGACCCGGATCATTTCAAACGTATCAATTGGGGGCAAATCCCAGATCAATTGCCCCTTATTACCCATTACAAGACCAACACTGTGTAAAAAAGTTTTTTCGCGCAGATAGGGCGTATATCTTTCGACGGTGATTCGGCCACTACTGGGATGCAATAACCCACTAAGTAACTTGACCAATGTGGTTTTGCCGGCACCATTGGGGCCGAGTATCCCTACCCTTTCACCATTTTCTATCTGGAAGCTGACATTTTTTAGTGCGACGACGGTTTCATACTTCCTTTTCCAGAGTGAATTGAGCGCGGAACGGAAACTTTCGTTACGTTGATGCACCTGATAAATTCTGGAAACTTCTTCTGCTCGGATCATGCTCAGTCAACTCCAACAACATGTTGTGCTACACGTAATGCATTTGCCTGAATGGTGAGTGTGGGATTGAGCCCACCGGGGAAAGGCATAAAGCTACCATCTACAATATAAAGGTTTTCGAGTTCGTGAACCCGGCAGTTAGGATCTAAAACAGAACGTACCGGATCTGTACCACTGCGGCATGTGCCATGCAGGTGAGTACTCCCTTCTTCAGAACGTGTACGCTTAGAATGAATTTGTGTGGCACCTGCGGCGTGAAGAATATCGACAGCGCGTTCAGCCATATAGGACAGGCGTGCCAAATCATGGGGAGCTGTCTGATAGTCGATCATGATTTTAGGTATCCCCCAGACATCACGACGGGAAGAGAGTTTCACCCGGTTTTCATAGGCAGGGGTATCTGCAATGATGGTTTCTAATTCTAAGGGTAGTAGTTCAGGGAACTCATCGGGGACAGGGATAGTACGAGCTTCGTAAATTAATCCTCCCATTCCACTAGGGCAACGAGCATCAAGATAGTGGTCCAAAATCGCCAACGTAGAGAAAGGGCCACGAAGCCCAACGGCATGATTACGCATGGCATCAGTTACTGGCACTACACCACGTATACGCTGGCTGAGTTTCATACATAGCCCACGACCGACGAGATCATGCCGATTACCAATACCATTGGGTGCAAAAGGGGTGACTGATCGCAATAAAAGCGCCGCACTCTGTATTGCGTTACAGGCAACGAAAAAATACCGTGCTTTCACATGGCGAATACTGCCATCTTCCAGATCCAGACAGCGCAGCGTACTGATTTGCCCTGAGCGTTCTTGTTCCAGCGCCACGCCACGGATACCTGAAAGGAGGGTAAAATTGCAGTGGTTGACCAAATGCTTGATATAGATATTCAGGACATCACTTTTAGCACCGCTGGGGCATTGAAAATCAATACAGCGTTTTTCCTGTGTGCAGAGTTTAGGATCAATCGCCATCGGCGTTGTGAACGGATAATAACCGAGCTGTTTTGCCGCCGCTGCCATGATATCCGCAGGCAGCGACCTTGGGAGGGCATTGCCTCCCTCTTTTGCGGGTGCTGTGTGTGGCCCACCACTGACACGCAATTGTTTCTCAACAATAGCATAGTATTTTTCTAAATCAGTCAGATGAATTGGCCAAGCAATATCAAGCCCAATACCTGATAACCAGGAGCGAGCATCAAAATCGCAATCCTGATAACGGAAAGATGCACCGCCATAAAAGAGTGTCCCCCCGCCTACATTTCGCGTACTCCAAGACCATCCCCGCTCTTCCCAGCCATTTTCCCCTTTAATTTCTGCCATGGGAGACGAACTATCCACCTCTTCTTGTGTTACTTTAGGCGCAAGTAGGTCTCCTTCTTCAACCATAATGACCGACCAACCACATGCTTGCAGGGCATTCGCAACTACCGCACCACTAGCACCGCTACCTATCACACAAGCGTCGGCAACTAACTCAGCAGGCGCCTGTTTTAATCCATGAAAATGACGTGCACCTAACTGTAATTTTTCTTGAATTAACATCTTATGATTTTCTCCAGGGTCCATTATCACCACTTCTTTTCATCACTAAAAAGGTCTAAGGAGGTTGTTTTCATCGGTGGCGCACTGCCATGTGGTGTAACAATTGGCTATAAGCGGCTCCCACGTCATTCCATGACCAATGAGATCGGGGAACTGGGGTCAGCCCCGCAATACCCTCTTCTTTCAACCAATCAAGTAAGGCGTTGTTATCTTCAACAAGATGAGCGGCAAAACGGCGTGTAGCACCCGAATGGGCATAAGCCACAACCGGTATACCCAGTTGTACGGCTTCAGCGGACAGAAAGTTAAATGTCTCATGATAATCACTTAATACTAGTGCAGCACTGGCTCCGCCAAAAATCAGCTCGTGATCGTGTTCCAGATCGTAATAATCGAAAACCTTATGTCGTTCACCCAAATTTAAGCCATTAAAATAGTGCCTGGCTTCTTTGCTCCGTTTCGACCAGTTGTTAAACAGGATATGCAGATGCAATCCCTTCTCCAGACAAGCCTCGACAACCGGAGAGAGCTTCTCAAGCGTTACTTTACCCGCTAATAAGACCACCGGACCGTTGGGGGAATGGTAATCACGGGCGGGGATATGATCCGCCGCCCAGGGAATGTAATGTCGTTTGGGAAAACAATATGTCCATGGCGCCTCATAAAAAAAGACATCGGCAGCATAGGCGTCTGGCGCAGCAGCAATGGCGACGCAATCAGCGGCATTTGCTCCGGGCTGATGAGCATGGCAGGCAGACAAATTAGTATGGGAGTCGGTGAGCAACGAGACATCATGCCAGACCCGGATAGTACGCTGTCTCAGCGATTCTGGCACTTGTTGGCCTGCGCGAAATAACTCGCTTTCCATTAAAGGAATGATAGCCGTGATATTTTGGGATGAGACTCGCTCTGCTAAATTATCAAAGGTTGGGTATTCCTGCGCAGAATACCAGATGACCTCAACGTCATAGCTGGGCAGGATATGCGCAAGATTCCAATAGGCCGTTTCTATTCCCCCCCACCCCCGACGATCAAAATTGTCTGGATACCGTTCTATCAATACCACATATTGTGACGTTTTTTTAAAGGACATAATCGAACGCCTCACTTTTTTGATGTGAACGATTATTGCAACGACGGCAAATGTCCGTTGCATTTCGATTTCCACATGAGAGTGCTTCACGGGCCCGACGAAACTGAGGTGAATTCCAGATTCCCATGATAGGCGTGTCAAAGACGTTGCCAAGAACCACTTCTTCTTTGTTATCCTCATAGCAAAGCACTACATTCCCTGTGATCGTGATAATCAACATGTCTGATGGCGCAAAACAGGGAAGATTCGAGACGATTTCTGGGCCGGCGATCACATTGCCTGCACGATTGGTCAACTGTAACTGATCAGGAATAAGCCAGATAAGATCAGGCTTGGGCGCTCCAGGTTTGCTGTCGTGCTGAGTGATAATAAACTGTTTAATGCCATTTTTATGTAACAGTTGATATTTTCCATCCGTCAGATAATCGCCATTGCTATACAGTATTTGTCTGACTTCCGGCAGCCGTTCAGTGACCCGGGCGACAAATTGCGGTAACTTAGGATGCAGCAGCGGTTCATTATAAAAATGATAAGAAAGTCTCCCGGTAAAATTTGCTTCTTCCAATCTGTCGATAATACGCTCAAATTGCTCAGGCTTCATTCTGTTAGGGGCATCGCGTGGCGCTATTACATTAGGACAATACACACAACGTCGATTGCATCGTGAATTGATTTCAATCTCTACCATAGAAAACATATACGTTATCCTTATAGTGTTATCTGGTTGGATACTGTTATTTGGTAACAGATTGCTCGACTAGCTCGTGATAGATACTCTTTAATCGAGGCAATACAGCGTCTGGTGCAAAGATTTCTATCGGATTTTTGTTGTTATCACTCTCTTCTACGATGGGAGACTGTTGAGGCTGGGTCAGAGCACGGTTAATGCAGTTAACCAATTGGTTCATGTCTCCAGCAGGAGCGAGCAGTTCAGGCGAAATTTTCCCCAGTATTTCGTTAATACCGCCAACGGCATAGGCAGCCACCGGCACTCCTACCGCAGTAGCTTCAATGGATACACCACCAAACTCTTCATGTTCTGACGGCATGACAATGACATGACAGGCCGCAATCGCGGTTGCCACCTGATCATTGGGGATAAATCCCGTGATAGTAAATTGGGACTCTAGCTGATATTGAGCAATAGTCTCTTCGAGCCTATGCCGTTGCGGGCCATCTCCCACGACTAAAAAATGCAGGTCAAGATGACGCAGACGATCAGCCACAGCAACAAAATGTGTCCAGCCTTTTTCTTTTGCTATACGCCCAATAAAGCCAATGTTTTTTGTTTTTAATCCATATTTCTGTCGAAAAGCCTGAATTGCTGATTCACCGGGATGCCGGAATTGTTTGGGATCGACAACATCAGGAACGATTTCCACACGACGAGCATATGGACGAATAACAGAGGCGGTACGTTCGGTCAGTGCGATGGTTGTTGCGGCAATATTTACCGCCTTACGCTCCAGATAGCGAGCCAGTTTATGTGTCATACGATCCCAAATTGACATCGGCTGATAAACTGACAGTCGTGAACAGTGGATAGTGAGTATCAATGGACAAGACAGCAACTTAGGAACCAGATAAGCGACTAACAGCGCAGGGATTTGCCCATCAAGATGGAGATGAATCAGATCAAAAGGTTCCTGTCGCATTTTTGGGCGGATAGCTAACAACGTTGCCAGTGCCCAGGACTGGGTTAATCCTTTTAATCCAGTCAACTCCGAACGTAATTCAGGTAACCGGAGATAAGTTCTTTCTACACAGAGATTAGTGTGTAAATTACGCTGGTGTGGCAGACCAGGAAAACCGATAGTCATCACATGCTGTTGTACTCCTCGCTCCGCCAGCCACATAGCCTGCCGCCAAATCTGGATCTGCATTCCACCGACAGAGTCATATTCAGCAGGCCAACTCTTTACATCAGGGTGATGAAAAAAAGGCGTTAATCGCAATACACGCATATCTTGTCCTCTTTTCCTATTTATTAAGTGTCATACGATCACGCTGGTTGTTGAACTCCTGGTGAGAAAGACAAGTACCACAAGGAAAGTGGTCGTATTCCTGCTCTTCTTGCAATCCTTCAATTTCCAGATACTTGGGAACGGGAGAGTAACAATCACACTTCACCATTGAGATATTTTCGCCATCAATGTAATAGTTGAAACCATTCTTAATCTGGTCACAGACGAAATCACCACGTCGCCCATGTTGGTAGATATAATCCCAACGGTCGAAGAAAGCCTTACATTCCAAAAAAGGGGATTTATGAAGCTGTTCATAATTCAGATGCACTGTCAGTGGTCGCCCTTTAGTTGCTAGCAGGGGTAAAAAATGCAGTCGACCAGTGAAACCACGAGCCTGTAAGGTATCGATAAAATCATTAATTTCTTCGATGGATTGGCCGTGGTAGACACATTGCAGTTCGGCAGAAAGGCTCACAGCATGGTCTAAAATGATATCTATCTGTTTTTGTTTTAAACCCCGTGCCTTATTCATTTGTTCAGTATGCCCATCAATAGAAATGACCCAGAGCAAACCAGGACGAAGACAGGCGGGAAGACGTGTGCCATTGGTGAGTACTTCGATGGAATAATCTTTTTTCTGAACACATTCAGCCAAAAAATCGAGTATTTTTGGATAAAGTGTAATTTCCCCATCGGCTTCAACCCGAAGGAAAACATCATGCGGATTAAAGCGCTCCAAAATGCGTGTTAATGAACTAATAACAGCTTCAGTGTTCACTCTAGCCCGCTTTATCTCACAATAGCTGCAACGTAGATTACAGGATGTTTTTATCCCGATATTACGATAACGACGCACCCGGCGAGTCACGGGGGGCCAAGATGAAGGTGGTTGAATAGTATGAATGATATTGATTAAGTCTGACATAATACCCCCTAAGAACCTGATTACTGCGTATAGTTCGACATTTATAAGCACCTCTAGAAACTGAGAACTCTCATATTAGTACCAGTAGGTTTTATTTCTTTGCTGCGCTACGTTGAACAATTGTCATGACAGATTGTAATCAGATTCTGATTAAATTTTAGGTTGTTTGAAAAATATGCTGGCGCAACATTGATTCGACTAAATCAACAGGCACAAGCGTTAAGGGATGCCCTTCACCACTCCAAAGGGGGGTTCCCAATTCATTTAACAGAATCATCGGAATTTCATTGGGCTTAGCACGCAGATAACCACGTTTATTATCAGATTGCAGTATCTGCATAATGGCTTCCGGGGTTGCTCCTACAGGTGCCTTAATATCGACGCCGTTAAGGTGAATCAGGCGGTAGTGCATATCACGTGCTTGTGATGTCAATAAACCAAGGGTGTGAGAAATTTCAGCTGCGACTATCATGCCAAGCGCCACGGATTCACCATGAGTCAGTCTTCCATTACAGCTTAATTCGATAGCGTGCCCTACAGTGTGACCATATTCGAATACAAGGGCATGATGTCTCTCCCGCTTATCGTTAACCATGACTTTTTGTTTGGTGAGAGCCCCCGCCTGAACGATGCATGCAAGTGTTTGTTCGTCGTAATGCGCTTCTGTATTCAGTGTCCTGGTTAAAAATGGGATATTTTCGGTTTCTAATATCAGCACATTTTTAATGATTTCACATAATCCAGATCGCAAGTGTTGGGACGGCAACGTCAGCAAGAAAGCAGTATCAGCAAAAACCGCTTCTGGCGTATGAAAACAGCCCATCAGATTTTTGCCTTGTGGCATGTTCACCGCTTGTTTAAGAGAAATAACAGAATCACTCATTGCAATCAGGCTAGTGGGGATATGCACGAAACGAATACCACGAAATAGTAGCGCGGCCAGCAGCCCTGCTATATTGCCGATAACCCCCCCTCCCATCGCAACAATAACACTTTTGCGATCAACATCCGCATTAAGCAATTGATTTGCCAGATAATCCAATGTATTGAGCGATTTGTTTGCTTCTCCTTCTGGAATTGACCAGACCCAAACCGGCACTTTTGTTTTTAGAGTTAGCCGTTGTACGAAAGGAGCAGCATGAAGCCGGTTTACGATATCGTCAGTAATGATGTGCAGAGAAGACGCCGACATCTCAGCTAAATGCTCCGAAATTTCCTCTGTACAGTGGCTCCCTATCCAAAAAGGATAAGCAACATCTTCAAAACGCAATTCAATTTTATGCATAGAATGCGCATTATCTTGAAGTAAACAGGATGACACATTGCTTTTTTCATGTAACATATTGTTATTAAAAGGTATATCAATACCATTTTTTTCGGTATTTATCATTTTTTTACCTATAATTAAGGTGATAATGGCATTGGTTCATCAGATGATTGTGCATTAAGCTTCTTGTTTATTATTTCCGCGAGGTTATTAATTTCCATTGACAGATGTTCGTATTTCGACCAACCCAGAGTGCAGTCAAGGAGTGCTTCCAGACGTACCATAAATTCAATGGCATCCCGTGCAGGGATCTCTAACCGTCCTCGCTTGATTAGTTCTTCTGTGTCATCTCCCGTTGTCTCACAGGCGATTTTGATAATTAATTGACGAATATAACCTACTGATATTGACATGATTTCTCCCAAAATCTTTCTGCATGGTAAACTGCTTGCCCGGTATGGAAACATGTCTGCGCCAGACGTTGTGCATGGACAATAATTGCATCAATCGTTTCCTGATCGGTTTGGCTGGCATAATTAGATAGTGCTGCGTATTTATCTGCTAATGTTTGATCGATACTGATGGCTTCTAGTATGCTGAATTTTCGCTCTGTCAATTGTTTTTCCAAAATATCCAGTGTAAATTCAGCTGCATAGGGCAGGTCTTCGTAAAAAGCGAGCTGCCATTGATGATTATGTAGTGAACAAATGGCGTGATGGACAATCTGATGGTCGATATGATGACCAATGGCGGCTGGCGCAATCACAACATCAGGGCTGGACTCTGCCAAGACCTGCTGTAGCTTCTCCAATACGATTGAAGTTCGTATGTCATTAGTAAGTTGTCCCTGAGTAAATTGCAATTGGCGCTCACTCCCATCGTCATAGCCGGACAGGCTGGAATCTGAGAGCCCAAGAGGGTATAACTTCATCTTAAAATTTTGACAAAAAGTTTGCTCTTCTTTTACCCGTACTTTACTGATAACGGCGGAACCCTCATCACGCAGGGATTTAGGGAGCGCCCATCGACTTTGGGTAAATACGGTCACAACCTCTAATGTGGATACAGCCGCCAATTGTGAGACGAAACCACCTATCGAATAAGCAATATCATCGGGATGTGGAGCAATTAAAGTCAGACGTTTACCATACCAGTCTTTTATTCTGCTCATAAGGCATACCTTTGTAACCAATGGATAGCATCGGCAGCAGGCATAATATCACTGGCACCGTCGATCATATTGAATGCGGCTTCCATTTGTCGCTCGATAGAGACATGGATTTGGTGCTGCGTAGAAAAGTGTAGAGCAAGTTCTGAAAATACTTGTTTGAAGTGGATCTCCAATTTCGTTAAAACGGCTTCAGTTGCCAGCGAGACAGCCTGATTATCAAACTTATACAGTAACAGGCCGTGTTTACCGCAAGCAGTATAGAAAGCCTCATCCAATTCTGGCGTCGCACAGATAAATTGCAGTAATGGTCCATCTCCCATGACTTTTATTGGCAGCTCTGCCTGTGCAATCAGTGTGCGTAATGTGTTTGCCAGCATTGACCCACACGTGACCAGACGTTTGTAACCTTGTTCGTCATGCATATATTTCAATGTGGCTAAAGCAGCAACAATAGGCATTGTGTCAAAGTAGGCGGTATAGGTCATGTGCTTAGTTTTTTGCATCATTTCAGTTGGCCCGACGAGGCAGGATAAGCGTTGACCATTGCATAGTCCTTTAGCAAAGGTATAAAAATCAGCCTGTTCGCCAATAACCTGTGGTAACGCAGAACCAGTCACTGAACGATAGCCATTTTTGACTTCATCACTGCAAAATAGAACGCCATATTCACGGGCAAGATGGGCTATTTTTTTTAATGTTTCTGGTTTGAGATGTACATAGTCGGGAGAAATCATCACCATTGCGACTTCGCCATGATAGTTTTCTAATACATCAGCCAGTAATTCGGGGATGAAGTAGAAATCGATAATGCCTCTTTCATTTGGCTGCAAAAAATGGGAAGGCGAAGCCCATAAATCCCCCCAGCCGTGGTAACCTGCGCTGGCGATGATTTTTTTACCTGTTATCTTCCGGGCACACTGGACAACAGCACGGCAGGCTTCAGTTCCTGAGCTGAAAAAAGCAACTTGCCCATTGGAAATACCACTATCAGCAACAATGATTTCTGCAAGAGCTTCAAAAGGTTCTGACCAACAGGTGGAAGACCCCAGTTTATTATTTAAACTGGCGATTATTGCTTCTGTAACTACCGGATGATGGTGTCCCAACGTGATGCTACCTTTGCCATTCATCAGGTCAATATAGTCTCTTCCATCACTCAGTCTGACGATAGCACCACTTGCGGATAGAGCACGTAAGTTTGGTACTGGTACGCCGACAGCAGAGGCGATTTTTTCAGGTTTACTCATAGACACTCCTCGATATTTCAGTCGGTTGCATATTTGCGATGCTTTCGATAATCAAGTTGTGGTACTGGATAAAAGTTTGGAATAACAAGGTGAGATCTTCACATGCGCGCATCTTACCTATAGGGCTAAATTGACGTACTTCCCGGCGGAAACCGTCGAGTAGTAAAAGCAGCGCAACAGGTAAAGAGGTGAATATCACTGGTGAATTATCATTCTCTGTCTGGTTACTGTTGCACATCAGCTGTAATGTGGCGGGCGGCAGTTGATATACCAACAGAAAAACAGCTATCTCCAATTCTGTCCAACTTATCCCTCCCCAGTTAGCCTCCTGATGAAAACGGTAGAGATGCCCGTCATTGCCAACTTGCCAGTGCCAATCACCAAAGGCATAGCTAAGGGAAGAGCGTATTGGTCGGGTACTTCCTGCAAAAGGAGGAATATTGAGCGAATCGAGCCAAATGGGTAAGTCAGGTAATTTGTGTTCACTCAATTTACTTTTACCCATTTTGTGTTGCAGACGTTCCCATGCATTACGAATGGCTGCGCCTATTGGAATCTGAGGTAGCTGACCAACAATATCTATTAATGGCGATTGGCTGATAGACTGAATAATAGCGTTGCACTGTGTAAGCCAAACCTGATGATTTTCATGAGGTGTTTCGGCCATAAGATCCCGTAATGGCCGCAATCCTGGAAGATGTTGAGCAATATGATAACCATCAAGAAACCACGCCTTAGGATGGGCAGTATTGACTTGCTTCACCCGATTGAATTCCGTGAGTCCATAGGTGCTTTCCCCGATAAATCTCAGGTGCAACAATGGCGTTTCATGTTTATCCGTGACCAACAAGGGGGTTTTCTTGGGGTTAATCAACCTTCTTGCATATTTTTCCATTGCTGGCGAGTTCCAAGGCAACCAAGCCTCACCCAAGCCATATCTTTTTTCCATTGTTGGGCAATGAATAAAGATCTGTGTATCAGCGTCATTTATTATTGTCGAATTCAGTAAATCCGACGCTGGTATCGCGGAAGTCAATGTAGAAAGAAAATGGCGGTGATCATTTTTTAACAACGATTGCCAGAGTGGACGCCGTTCACGTGTCATCAGAGGTGATCGCACAAATACAGTTGACCATGAAGCTGATGTTGTGATTTTTCTCACATGCCCAATGCTGGCAAACCATATGTTTTCTGCTTTGACAGCTAACCATTCCGCAAGTTTTTCAACGGTATTGCCAGTATCGGGTTGATCATCAACAATCACGACGTCTGGACGTTCAGATTGTGCGTCAAGAAGACGAAATAGAGTATCTAACTCTGAAGGATGATACTGACAATAGGCGTTAATATGCCTTAAAGGACGCAGTGTTAGCCATGCAGGGGGCACACCATTAATCTGAGTTAACCCTGCAACCCAACGTGGAGTAAGAAAACTCCCACCACTGCGGAGACCGACAACCACGATGGAACGCCCGGAGGCAAACTGGCGGGCGAAACGGATTGCATCATCCACACAGACTTCGGTATCCCCTAAATCATAGCCATAACACTCTGGCAAGGGGAGTGCCAAAATACGAGTCAGTAGATCCATCCAGGGAGAAAATTGACCTTGCAATACAAGGCCTATTTGTTGGGAAGACTCCGTTTCAGCCGTGATTTTGTGGCCACAAGCGATAGACAAAGCGGCCTGCTGCGCATGTGTAGCAGAACATTTGGCCTGACGGCGGACTGATAACGGCTGTTGGCTGGCTTCAGTAAGAAGACTCAGGTCACTCCATATTTGCCCCAGAGCGCAGGCTGATACATAACCATCACCGTTTTGAGCATATTCGGTGGCGAATAACTTCGCCACTAACTCTGAGGGTGTAATCTGCATTCTGGCGACCTTGCCAAAGTATTTGGTCATTCTGCTCTCATTTTGTCCGCATAGTGCTAATAATCGCAATTGGATCAACTTCAGACAATTTAAAACGGCCTTTCTCCTCTATGGCCATAGGGGCCAGAGCACATTGAATATACGTTTCAATTTCCTCTGTGACGCCATAAGGGATAAGACTAAGTTGTCTGACAAATTGTTGACATTGGCCCTCAGAGAGTACATTTGCATGATAGGCAAGCAAGTACTCTTTACAGCGTTTAAACTGACTTTGCCAAATCGCGATTTCATCTGCGATTGAGGCAGCAGAATCTGCATTTACTGCGATTTCAGGAACGTGGTGCAAAACTAAATTACGCAATTCGGCATTTTCTGGAGCAGTAACCAACTGCTGCAATGTGGCCGACAAATCACGACGATGTAACAAGCTGACCGCGATCCGTTCGGCCCCAACCGGGGAGAGTGGTTTTTGTACCATTCGCATCAGAGTCTGCTCTGGCCATATTGCTGAAAGGAGTAATCCCATCTGCCCTGCGGTGGTGTGAAGACATTCCCACTGTTCTTGGTCATCCTCTGTGTTTTCCAGCTTCTCAATAATTCGGTGGAAAGCATCCCAGGCATGGTTAAAACCAGCAAGGCAAGCGCTGGTGACCTCATCACGTATAGATTCATTCAGGCAGAGTGCAGCGAGCGTTGAGGCAAAGGGCAACGAATAAACCGTGATACGCTGAACAGAAAAATCAATCACAGCCCGGTAATTGACATAAGCGTGGAATAGATCACACCAAGGAGAATGCCCCAGCATGTCATATACATGGGAAACTTCATCATTAGGCACATAGGAGAAATCATAAGCAGTATCGAATAGCACTCGTAACCAAAGCACCAGTTGCTCGAGATCCTGTCTCTGCCAATGTAAGCCATCAGCACGTTTTAAGCGTAAGAAAAGTGTCCAAGTACCTAATTGACAGACCCGATTTGATGATATCTGCCATTGTGGTTTCCATTCTGAAATACGTGATGCCAATGCATCGAAGACATATAAGCGACCAATATCCTCTTCCGGGGCATTCGGAAGCTCACAGAACTCAACAACTAATTCCTTCTCATTAAAGAGGAAACTGGCCTTGTGTACGACAAAGGGCAGAGAAATCTCAAAGAGGTTATTAGTTAACCTTAAAAGGCAAGAACGGGCATCACCAAAACCATCAGCGATATTGATCAATTTATGTAAAGGCGCAGGCAGATCAGGCCCTGATTCAGCCCGGAAACGAACCAGCATCCATTGATGCAATAGATTGTGTAACTGGTGGGCATTTTCTATCGGTAGTTGTTCCGGTGTCATATTACCGGCGACAGGCATTAAAGCCTGCCAACGTAAGAAATCATCCCCCAAGATTTCTACAACATCTTCTTTTAATTCAAGAAAAAAAGTGTCCGGCATGGGGCTATGACGAACATGTTCTACCCACCCCTGGAAAGCGCATAATGCCGATTTTTCTGTGGCGGAAAGCATTGATAGCTGTGCAAATTCCATCCAATCGCGGAGTAGATCTAGATAATTTTGATACGTGATCAGCTCGTGTCTATCAACAACATCGGCTAATACCGCCTTGAGTACCTGATCGTAAGTATCCACTAAATCTATGCGACAAAGTGCCCTCAAAGTGGGTAATTTCGCATGATGTAACTCTTTCATCAGACTATCCGTAGCTTGTAGCAAATCAGCGGCTTCACTCGCTCCTGCCAGTGCTGCGGCTGCTTTAAAGCGCTTAAGTGGAGACAAGAAAGCCACATAGTCAGCAAACGCTTTAGGCGCACAAACCAGATTCGCCAGTGCAGTCGGTGACAATTGGCGATGATGGATAACTTCAAACAGTTCGTGAACAGAAAGCGTAGAACCTGCTGCCTGGGTTAAAGCATGTAAAATGTTAATCCGGTCTGCATCTTCATAAATGGGAATAATGTCTGTATCTGCGAACACATGAAGTAGACATTCCAGTAGCAGACGCCCATCCCCACTTGGGGACGTTATCGCAGCATCAACCCATTGCGCCAATGGCATCGCGGGAATTCTCTCAATCCACGATTCGGCTTTGATAAATAACATCAGCAGGCGCAGGTCATTAAGTTGCCTGACCTTGTCTGCCAATGTTGGGATAGCCTTACATAAGTGCGGTAATGTCGATTGCGGATCGGTTTTGGCTCTGAAAGCACAGAGATAATCTGTTGTTGCATCGGTTGCCGACCAATGAGCAGGGTAGAGCGTCATCGCCTTCTCACCTACTTGTGCAAGGAGCCAACCTGTTAAACTTGGGCTTCGGACAATGTCACCATGCTGTAACCACGTCCCCGTTGGGAAAAGAGTACGTTGCCTGAGTGAGGCACCGATTTTTTCCTCTAATACCGGTAAGCCAGCCAGCGCACGTTGCAAAACATCCGAAAGATCTTGAGAAGATAGCGCCGTAGTGGGCAGAGATTCTCTATCGTCAAAAATATGCTGTACAGCCGCAGGCAAATTAACCGATTCAATGGTTTCCGTTTCCAATTCGATAAGTGGTTTTTGCGCACTAAAGTAGGCTTGCTCTCCCACACTATTAATAATGACCAAGGGAACTGCGGGGATATTGGTTAACTGGGTAAGAAAAACGGGCAATTTTTGTTGACGGAACATGATGCCAGCATGTTCACTGGCAACGCCTGATTCAACGAAGACAGCCACAAGAGTGGATCGCACTGGCAAAGGAAGACGCAGGTAACGAGACCAGGCATCGTCTAATGTGGACGCCGAAAGGAAAATGCCTAAATTGGGCTTTGCCGGATGCAGCAATGTTGTTACGGGAACCACCCGCATACTACGTGCCAGCTCTTCTTTCACTTCAGTGGTTAACTGTTCAACCTGACGCTCAAGTACATAACCCGGAGCGGGGCGTGCCTGTACTAACCAAATCTTATCCACGCGAACCTGACATAATTGAGCGCCATACCACAAAGGCGCAGCTAACGTCGGCCAATGATAGGCTACAGAGTTTGCCCTTGAGCCAGGGGATTGTGCAGACGCAAAACCAAAACCAAACGCCAGTTCTCCCCGGATACCTTCAGAGGCATGTAAAGTCAATCCGGTCACGGAAACCAGGCCATGATCCGTTTCCAAAACCCACTCAGTGTCTAACGCAATTTCAGAGAAATATTGATGTAATTGATTGATAATTTTATTCAAATCATGGCATGCATCGGCTGTCAGATACGGAGCCTGTAAGGCGTCCACTGTAGATGGCGTACCTTCAATCAATTTTTGAACAAAACAGGTGATTGGCTGCGGTTGATAACCCGGATCACTTAACCGTTGCTGTTCAATGGATTGAGGTTCAAATCCACTGAAAGCCACCATAGAAAGCGTATCACTAAAATCTGCCGGACAATGACAGACGATACTGGCATAGCCTCCAGCATTCACGAAAGTATCACCATCCTCTAAACCCGCACTGCGAATAATCCAGGGGGCTGGGCCACAAACTTTCTCAACCTGTTTTATCCAGTCGGGGTGCTCAGTGATGTACTGACTGTAGAGGGTGCAGAGCAGCGCGGTATCTGCTTGCGGATAATGCTTTACAATGGCAAGCGCTTTATCAGCCGCAAATCCCACTAAAGGTGGAACCAATGCTGAAAAATCGGTGTGCCGGGAAAGTTGTTGTAATCGTTCAAATTTTGCAGCCATACGTTTTATCTTCTTACCTTTAAAGCCATAATCTCAAATGATTTTTCGCGTTAACAAGGACAAGCCTCGATTTTCCACCTATCTCTTCATTCTCTATAACGTGCAATGCCGTATTACTGATACGCATATGCCAGCGTTGTAATAGGGAGATTTCCAGCCCTAACAACACAAACATTGCTAGCTCTATAGTGAATGCATGGGAAACGATCACAGTGACCTTTTCCCGGCCACGCTGTTGGTGTCGTTGACGCAAAAAATCGGTCACTCGTGCGCGTTGTTCAATAACAGTTTCTACTTCAGGTCTTACTTTAGTTGTGGGACTATTCAAACGTTCTTCCAGCATTGCATCCCATTCCGACAAACTTAATGGCGGTATCAGTGAAGGTGCTATACGCACTTCTTCCAAACGCTCATCAGGTATCAACGGTAAGTTGTACCGTGCAGTGAGAAATTTGGCCGTTTGCATTGTTCGAACCATTGGGCTGCTAAATATCTTGTCTCCGATTAACTCCTTGGGAAAATTATCCGCCAATAATTGTGCTTGTTGCTGGCCCATTTCCGTCAGTGGCGAATCAGGCAAAACTGAACTGATTAACACATGGTTATCCTGTAGATTACATGTTGCTTCTGCATGTCGGATGAACACAAAACGATGGCAATGTGTTGACGTCATAATAGTTTTGGCCTTTTGGTGATTCACAGATGCCCGGCATGGCTCATTACCTTCTCCAGAGCACGCTGAACATCAAGCATATCTGTTTCTTCTGCAAGTAAAAAATGATGCGGCAAGGCAATGTGGCTATGGGAGAATGCCTCCGCTATTGGCAGGCTAAAACGCTGCGGCTGAACAGATGACTGAAAGTCTTTGCTTAATGCGAAACGCCGCCGACTCGCGGGTTGGTATAACGTACATTGATTTAATGCGGCGTACATAGGCTTACAAGGTAAATTCAGCTCTGCTGACAGGGCTTCTGCCAGTTTTTCTACTGAAGCCTTCCCTAAGACAGATTCAGGTAAACCAATGACATAGTTATAATAGACACGCTCAGTGGTACCCAGAGTGGTTTGCTGAGGAAAACAGCCAATTTGCAGCATCAATTCATCCAAATATTCGGCATTACAGCGCCGGATAGCATTCTCGGTATCAAGTTTTTCTAATTGAGCTAACAAAATTGCGGCATGAAATTCAGACAAGCAATAGTTCGAACCCATTAGCTCAGCGGTTTCTAATAACTCCATATGATCTAACGGTGGTGGTACACTGCTTAATGTGCGTCCATCGGCGCGTAGATGGGCTAATCGTCTAGCAATTTGCTCATCTTGAGTTAGTACCGCTCCACCTTCTCCACTGGTCAACAGCTTACTGTGTTGCATGCTGAACGTTCCAGCAATACCAAATGTCCCCACATGTTGACCGGCAAAACGAGCACCATGCGCTTGAGAGCAATCTTCAATGAGTGACAAATTATTTTTTTCTGCGATATGCATTAAGGCATTCAGATCCGCAACCGCAGAACCGAGGTGTACAACTGTAATCGCACGACAGCGAGAAGTAATTGCTTTTTCAACCGCATTTGGATCTAAGCATCCTGTCTGAGGATTCACGTCGGTTAGCATTGGAATAGCATTAATATTAAGAACAGCTGATGCTGAAGCGACCCAAGATAAACCAGGTACAATGACTTCATCCCCAGCTCCGACCCCTACTGCCTCTAAAGCCATAGTCAAGCTAGCAGTACCGCTGGAGGCAGGAACACAATAATTAGCATTTGTGTAACGCGCATAAGCTTCGGCAAAACGCTGTTCAAAAGAAGGTACCCCACGATATGGTCCACTTATTGACCAACGCTGACTATTTAAAACAGAAAGTAGATTATCTACAGTTTCGGAAGAACTTGTAGGCCACCTAGGCCAAGATATTGTTCGAATGGAAGAGCCACCATGTATTGCCAGTTTAGACACGATAAGTAATCTCCTTTTCAAATAAGAAGTGATATTAATCCAGCGAAAAATCCATAGGTATCGTTAAGTTATAGGGGATATGTCTCCCTTTCATTTACATAGAATATCCTATGTGAATTACCACCGGTTTACTAAGTTAAATAACCAATAACACCGCTACACTTAGTCCTTAAACTCAGTTATAGCTATAGGTTTTCACTTTAATACAAGGTGTTACACTATTTTTAAGTTTCATTTAAATAAAATTGCAAGATTTGAAAAATATTAACATTGGGCATTCTGTTTCTTAATAGAAGATGTATTATCTGGTTAGATTTTTTAATTTTTCAATCTATGATTTATTTTAAATTCTGTATAAAAATACAAACCATATGAAAAAAAATCAATAAATTAACAATCTAATTTCCAATATCGTGATTTACGTCATAATTAATTAATCACACGTAAACACCATAAATTCAAATATAATATTACCAATTAGAGCTACACACCAGAAAATATATTTAACCTTAATAATCAAGGTTATACATTAAATAATTAGATGCACATGTCAAATATAGTTTTCACGCTCGATGAAAGTCCCTATGACTTTATCGTGAATTTCTTCTTATTTAGAAAAAAATGGTTTTTCGATTCAATCGCTTGCCTCGAGTTCTGGAATTCAAGTTAGCTAGTTCTATACACTGAGTAAACTGTTTTCCAACTAAATAGCATTTCGTAATACCGATACAGTAGTCAATTTGATTGATGTCTGAGCAGCGAAAGTTTGATACCTGATAACCAACACTAATTCATGGTGTTGCTATATATAGCTTGTCCCCTTGTTGTACAAAGCGTTTTGTAAAGTGATCTACTATTTTGAATAGTTTATTTAGGAGATCACAATAATATGGAAACCCCCAATTAAATGAACGGACAATATCCATTTTTAGACCTCTTAGTAGGTGATTATTTTTTCCAATATTATGATTTATTATATAGAAAAACTTTGGATGAAGTCATAGACTGCTTTTTAATAATGATGTAGAAAAAGACTTTTATATACCCGTCATCTTTCAAGTTGCCTCTTTGTTGGCTGCGCTCGCTCACCCCGGTCACATAGTTTGCTATGCTCCCGGGGATTCACTCCCTTGCCGTCGCGATGCATCTTGAAATCCATAGGGTATAATTAGAATGACGATGAATTTGTTTCTGAATTATGGAAAACCTCTGCGTTAGGTTTTCTAAATCATGTGTCAAAATTAGCACAAGAATATTTGGATATATTATAGCATCTGAATCATTCATCAAAAACAATTCGAGGTTATATAAACAAATATCTTGAAAAGGATAAATAAATCGAACTTCCATCCATAAAATTTTCAAGTAAAATCGCTATTCCATAATAACCCACCAAATTTATAGAAATATTTTATAATATCCACAACATAATACTTAGATTATTTTGTTTTTAATTAAAAATAATAATGTCGACATTATAAACATTCTCATACCATATGCAAAAATTTGCTTTTTATTCAATTTTACTTTATTAATACCGATTCGTTTGATATTTAATTTCTCAATATAAAACTTTCAATGAGAACAAGAATACTATGCAAAAAATCACATTAATTACGGGCGGATCTCGCGGTATTGGTCGCGCAACAGCGCTTTATCTGGCAGAAAAAGGGCATCATATTGGAATTGGTTACCACACCAATCAAGCTCAAGCGCAGGAAGTCACAGAAATTATCCATAAAATGGGAGGTAAAGCTATCGCCATTCAGGTCAATGCCGCTGATGAAAAACAAGTTGTAGAATTCTTCCAAAGAATTGATAAAGAACTCGGATGTATAACCGGTTTGGTGAATAATGCCGGTATTCTCAAACCACAAGCACCAATTGAACAACTCACCGCTGACCGCCTGAATGATATTTTTGCCGTCAATGTTGTAGGCAGTTTTCTCTGTGCACGGGAAGCAGTTAAAAGAATGTCTTTCCGACATGGTGGACAAGGCGGATCAATTGTCAATGTTTCATCCGCAGCATCCCGACTGGGATCACCACACGAATATATAGATTACGCCGCATCGAAAGGTGCAATCGATACTTTGACTATCGGCCTGTCTCTGGAAGTGGCCGATCAGGGAATTCGGGTAAATGCCGTTCGTCCTGGATTCATCTATACCAAGATGCACGCCGATGGCGGCGAGCCAAATCGCGTTGATCGGGTGAAAAACTCCTTACCAATGAAACGCGGTGGACAACCGAAAGAAGTTGCACAGGCTATAGCCTGGTTGCTGTCGGATGAAGCTTCATATGTAACCGGAAATTTTATTGATCTGGCCGGAGGGAAATAGCATTTAAAACAAGTATAGATTGAGCTGAATTTACCAATTCATGGGAAAGAAACCAGAAAATAAAAGATGACCCATATTTTCAATCACTCTGAATCAATATTTAGGATGTATTATTAATTAGTATGGGCTGGCATATTGATAACCGAACTTATTGCTATTTTCTGGAAATAATATGCCCATGAGCCTATTCGGTTGAATGCAGGCCAAACTGCAACAACCAAAATCCTTAATACAGCCAAGAGGTAAATCATGAAAAACATTGATCCAAAACTTTATCAACATACTCCCACGGTTAGCGTCTACGATAACCGTGGCCTGACCATTCGTAACATCGACTTCCACCGTTCTGTCGCAGGAGGTGATACGGATATTCGCATTACCCGCCACCAATATGATGTCCGAGGACACTTGAGCCAAAGCATCGATCCACGCCTGTATGACGCCAAACAGCTCGACAACTCAATAACCCCCAACTTTCTCTGGCAATACAATCTGACCGACGACACTTTGCGAACAGAAAGTGCCGATGCCGGCCGTACCATTGCCCTCAATGATATTGAAGGTCGTCAAGTATTGATTGTAACTGCAACTGGCGTCACTCAGACCCGACAATATGAAGCTAACACCCTGCCCGGCCGCCTATTATCCGTAAGCGAACAAGCTCCCGAAGAAAAGGCTCCCCGCGTTACTGAGTATTTTATTTGGGCAGGTAATACACAGACAGAGAAAGATCATAACCTTGTCGGCCAGTATGTGCGTCACTACGACACCGCAGGCGTGACGCAACTGGAAAGTTTGTCGTTGACAGAAAATATCTTATCTCAGTCCTGCAAGCTGTTGGCCGATGGTCAGGAAGCAGACTGGACGGGTAACGATGAAACCCTCTGGCAGACCAAACTCAATAGCGAAGTTTATACGACACAAAGCACCTTTGATGCTACTGGCGCTTTGCTGACCCAAACCGATGCAAAAGGCAACATACAACGTCTGGCTTACAATGTGGCAGGGCAATTGAAAGGTAGCTGGCTGACATTGAAAAACCAAAGTGAGCAAGTCATTATCAAATCCCTGACCTATTCCGCCGCAGGGCAGAAACTGCGTGAAGAACATGGCAACGGTGTTGTCACCGAATACCGCTATGAGCCAGAAACTTTGCGATTGATTAGCACGACTACCCGTCGTCAAGCCGATAACAAGGTGTTACAAGATCTACGCTATGAACATGATCCGGTCGGAAACATTATCAGTGTTCGTAATGATGCTGAAGCCACTCGTTTCTGGCGTAATCAGAAAATAGTTCCTGAAAATATCTATACCTACGATTCCCTGTACCAGCTCATCAGTGCAACAGGACGTGAGATGGCTAATATCAACCAGCAAAGCAACCAACTTCCTTCACCAATCATCCCTCTTCCTACTGATGACAGCTCATATACCAACTATACTCGCAACTATAATTACGATCGCGGCGGCAATCTGGTTCAAATCCGGCACAGTTCGCCCGCTACCCAAAATAACTACACCACAGATATAGCCGTCTCGAATCGCAGTAATCGAGCAGTGTTGAGTTCACTTGCCACAGATTCAACACAGGTAGATGCGTTGTTTGATGCCGGTGGTCACCAAAGAAAACTACTACCGGGGCAAGATCTGAGCTGGAATGCCCGGGGCGAACTACAACAGGTAACGCCAGTGAGCCGCGAAAATGCCAGTGATCGGGAGTGGTATCGTTATGGCAACGACGGCATGCGGCAGTTAAAAGTCAGTGAACAACAGACAGGCAACAATACGCAGCAACAACGAGTCACTTATCTTCCCGGATTAGAGCTACGTACAACGCAAAGTGGAACCGCGATATCGGAAGACCTGCATGTTATTACCGTAGGGGCAGCAGGTCACGCACAGGTACGGGTTCTTCACTGGGAAACCACACCACCAGCCGGTATCAGCAATAATCAGCTCCGTTATAGCTATGATAATTTGATTGGTTCCAGTCAACTTGAACTGGATAATGAAGGACAAATTATCAGTCAGGAAGAGTATTATCCATTTGGCGGCACAGCGTTATGGGCAGCAAGAAACCAAATAGAAGCCAGCTATAAAACCCTCCGTTATTCAGGTAAAGAACGAGATGCTACCGGGCTCTACTATTACGGCTATCGCTATTATCAACCGTGGGTGGGTAGATGGTTAAGCGCCGATCCGGCTGGAACAATCGATGGGCTGAATCTATACCGAATGGTGAGAAATAATCCGTCAACACTGGTTGATATTTCTGGGCTTAATTCTGAAATTCACAAGATTTTCGGGTTTAATATACAAATAGATAACCCAGAAGAAGAATGGGAATCAACACAGATAAGAGTCAAAAACAAATTCTTGAATTTCGGCTCTGTAGATACTTTAACGGCAGAAAGAAAATATGGGCTCAATGTACCAGAAGAATTATTCGATAGACAGATTGAAAAAGATGAATCGATATTAACTTTCAAAAAAGACCTACCCATAAGCTGTATTAGCAGCACAGAGTATACCCTTGATATCTTATATAACAAAAATGAAACTAAACCATTCCCCTACGAAAGTGAAGCAACAATTGGAGCAGATCTGGAAGTAATAATGTCCGTGGAATTTGGAAATATACCCTATGGATTTCAAGATGCATCGCGACGGCAAGGGAGCGAATCCCCGGGAGCATAGGTAACTATGTGACCGGGGTGAGTGAGTGCAGCCAACAAAGAGGCAACTTGAAAGATAACGGGTATAAATCAATTGAAAACGCATCAGACATAGATTTAAAAGAAGATGTTCTACCATTAAGAAGATCCACGGATAAAACAAACCTGCCAGATTTAAAACAAGGGTTAATGATAGCGGAAAAAGTAACAAGCAAAGGAAAAGCGTATCCTTTTCATTTTGGTGCCGCAATAGCTGTTATATATGGTGAGGATAAAAAAGTAGCCGCTTCAATTCTCACTGATCTATCTGAACCTGAAAGAGGGGAAGGAGAGCATTTACAAAGCACGAAAACAGTAGCGGCAATGTTTCTCAAAAAAGTAGACAAATTTCGAGGCCATGATTACCCAGCAGATAAATATAGCATCGGATTAGTTACAGCTAAAAAACGTCAGCCGGTAGTAACCAAAAAGCGGGCAATCCCAGAAGATGCCCCATCATCATCCAGAAATAAAAAACTGCATGTACATTAATCTCTGTGCCTTAATCAAGGGTCCTGTACATAAGCTCGTATAACTGTTATCTCCCTAAAGGTGATCGTGCAAACGATCACCAAACTCAATAATAAAATCACCATGAATCTGATTAACTCAACCAGCCAAAAATAGACCTTGAAATAACAATCATAAAAATATCGTCTGGATCACACTTTAAATAACAAAGCATCCTTTCCAACGAAAAGTACCAGTCAACCTTCCGAAAATCTATTCAAGAAATGCCGTTCTAAAGCTTCAATTAAGAAACACAAAACAAACATTAAATTAACATCCATGTGCCAATATTGATTATATTATATCAAGACAGGCGCTTTTTATGACGACTGTGAGGTAGACATGAAACCAGAAGATTTTCGCGCCGACAAAAAACGTCCTTTCACCAGTGAAGAGTACCTGAAAAGCCTTCAAGATGGCCGCGAAATTTACATTTATGGCGAACGCGTAAAAGATGTCACTACACATCCCGCATTCCGCAATTCTGCTGCTTCAATCGGTCAGTTGTACGATGCCCTGCACGCCCCAGAAACCCATGATACCTTGTGCTGGAATACCGATACCGGCAACGGCGGGTATACTCACAAATTCTTCCGCTTTGCTAGCAGTGCAGATGAGCTGCGCCAACAACGTGATGCTATCGCTGAATGGTCACGTCAAACCTATGGCTGGATGGGTCGTTCACCTGACTATAAAGCGGCCTTCGGTAACGTACTCGGCGCATTTCCTGAATATTATGGTCAGTTTGCTGATAACGCCCGTACCTGGTACAAACGTATTCAGGAAACAGGCGTTTACTTTAACCATGCCATTGTCAATCCACCAATCGATCGCCATAAACCCGCCGATCAGACACGTGATGTCTATATTAAGCTAGAAAAAGAAACTGATGCCGGTATTATCGTCAGCGGCGCAAAAGTGGTAGCAACTAATTCAGCCCTGACTCACTATAACTTTATCGGTTTTGGCTCCGCACAAGTAATGGGGGATAACCCTGATTTCGCCCTGATGTTTGTCGCGCCAATGGATGCAGAAGGCGTGAAACTGATCTCCCGCGGCTCCTATGAATTGGTAGCAGGCGCAACAGGTTCCCCATTCGATTATCCCTTATCCAGCCGTTTCGATGAAAACGATGCAATTCTGGTGATGGATAAGGTCCTTATCCCTTGGGAAAATGTCCTGATTTACCGCGACTTTGACCGTGCACGCAACTGGGCCATCCAAGCGGGTTTCACTAGTCTGTTCCCATTACAGGCTTGTGTACGGCTGGCGGTGAAATTGGATTTTATTACCGCTCTGCTACAAAAGAGCCTGGAATGCACTGGCGTGATAGAATTCCGTGGTGTTCAAGCTAACCTGGGTGAAGTGGTTGCCTGGCGTAACCTGTTTTGGTCACTGAGTGATGCAATGTGGGCAGAAGCCAAGCCGTGGAAAGGCGGCGCTTATCTGCCAGATACTCAGGCAATACAAACTTATCGCGTTATGGCACCAATGGCCTACACGAAAATTAAAAATATTATTGAAAGTAACGTCACCAGCGGCCTAATTTATTTGCCATCCAGTGTACGTGATATGAATAACCCAGAAATTGATAAATATCTCGCCCGGTATGTTCGGGGTTCCAACGGTATCGATCACGTTGAACGCATTAAGATTTTAAAACTGATGTGGGATGCCATTGGTAGTGAATTTGGTGGTCGGCACGAATTGTACGAAATCAACTATGCCGGAAGTCAGGATGAAATTCGGATGCAATGTCTGCGCCATGCTCATGGCTCTGGCAACATGAAAAAAATGATGGATATGGTTGATCGCTGCCTTGCTGATTATGATCAGCATGGCTGGCGTAGGCCACATTTATACAACAATAGCGATATTAACCAGTTAGATAAGCTGCTGAAATAATCGGTAGCAGGAGGCCAATATGTCTGTAGAAAATGAACATCGCCTGCGTTTCAGAGATGCGATGGCGAGCCTATCAGCAGCGGTGAATATCGTCACCACCGATGGTCATGCCGGATGCTGTGGCATCACTGCTACCGCAGTATGCTCAATCACCGATACGCCACCCACGCTGATGGTATGCATTAACCGCAGCAGTGCTATGAATACAGTTTTTCAGGAAAATGGCCGCCTGTGTGTCAATATTTTAAACCACGAACAAGAATTGATGGCACGACACTTTGCCGGTATGACCGGAGTCAGCATGGAAGAGCGTTTTCGCTGGAATATCTGGCAGACAGGGCCATTAGGCCAACCGGTGTTAACCGGCACCCTCGCCAGCCTTGAAGGTGAAATTGAACAGGTTCAAGAAGTGGGAACGCATAACGTGTATCTGGTTCAGATTAAACATATCACGGTGAGCGAACAAGGCCACGGCCTCATCTATTTCAAGCGTAATTTCCGTCCAGTTATGTTGGAAATTGAAGCCGCCACAGTTTAACTGCTTCTCCATCAGGCAGTGATTGTTCTTCCACTATTCAGGCTTTGAACGGCCTGAATAGCGTTTTTTATCAACACTTCCATTAAACTTCTGATTATTTTTGATATTCACCTGATGAATATACTATTAAATTCAATACTAATATCTTTATATTAGTGTGATCGCCCACCAGGAACATATTTTAACCATATAATAATCTACCGTCCTCCGATCACTTGAATAAAGTACATAAAAAAACCACTTTAGCGACAGATCATGTCACTGAATGTCACTGTACATTTCCGAGTGTATTTCAACCAATAATGCTAATCAGAGGCAATCAACTATGAATAAACCCGCATCCATCGGTTTATTACAACAACCCAAACCGTTCTTTATGATTTTCTTCGTCGAGCTTTGGGAACGATTCGGCTACTACGGTGTACAAGGCGTTCTTGCTGTCTATTTTGTACAAAAATTGGGATTTTCCCAGGAACAAGCGTTTATTACCTTCGGTGCATTTGCCGCGTTAGTTTATGGTTTGATCTCGATTGGCGGTTATGTAGGTGACCACTTACTGGGAACTAAACGAACCATTGTGTTGGGTGCCATAGTCCTGGCAATTGGCTACTTTATGACGGGCCTTTCTATTCTACACCCTGATTTAATTTTCTACGCATTGGGAACGATTGCCGTTGGTAACGGCCTGTTCAAAGCTAACCCAGCCAGCCTGCTGTCTAAATGCTATCCACCCAAAGATCCTCGTCTGGATGGAGCTTTTACGCTGTTTTACATGTCAATCAACCTCGGCTCGCTGTTCTCACTCGCTCTCGCTCCTGTTATTGCGGAAAAATTTAGTTATGCCGTTACCTACAATATTTGTGGTATTGGTCTGATTATTGCCTTGTTAGTCTATATTTTCTGTCGCAATACGGTACGTAATATTGGTTCTGAACCCGACCATCAACGAATCAACTATAAAAACCTATTCATGGTATTAGCAGGAAGTGTTGCGATGGTTTACGTCTGTGCATGGCTGATGCACAACGTGAAAATAGCCAATATTGTGCTGATTACCCTATCTGCTATCGTGGTATTTATCTTCTTCCGTGAAGCATTAAAGCAGGATAAAGCTGGCCGTAACAAAATGTTTGTTGCTTTCATTTTGATGCTTCAAGCTATTGTGTTCTTCATTCTGTATGCTCAGATGCCAACTTCTCTCAATTTCTTTGCCATCCATAACGTTCACCATCAGTTGCTTGGTTTTGACATTAATCCGGTCAGTTTCCAGGCGCTTAACCCATTCTGGATCGTTGTTGCCAGCCCGATACTCGCCGCCTTATACACTCACTGGGGCGCTAAAGGTAAAGACCTCACAATGCCAGCTAAGTTTGCAGTTGGTATGTTCCTGTGCTCTTTAGGTTTCCTCACTGCCGCCGCTGCCGGTTTGTGGTTTGCAGATGAACAAGGTTTGACCTCCCCTTGGTTTATTGTTCTAGTTTATTTTTTCCAAAGCATCGGTGAATTGATGATCAGCGCACTGGGCCTGGCAATGATTGCGGCTCTTGTTCCTCAGTACCTAATGGGTTTTATTCTGGGAATGTGGTATTTAACTCAAGCAACTTCCTCCTTACTCGGCGGCCATGTCGCAGCCCTTACGGCCGCACCGAAAGGTATTACGGACCCATTGCAAACATTACCAATCTATACCAGCGTATTCGGCAAAATTGGTATTGCTACCTTTATCGTCGCCATCATCATGTCGGTCACCGTGCCGTGGCTGAACCGTATGATGAATGAAAAACAAAAAATATGATTTGATCCAAAATAAAAAACCTCGCCAAAGGAGAAAATACCGATCGTGTGACTTGCTCCCACCACTCAATCACCCGTGATAGTGGGGGCTTCTTCATGACCCCAATTAACCGTCGCTAATCGTTTTCGTTGTAATTCCCCGCACTACAAATGTTATTATTCAATCATTTATTAAATATTAATTTCAGCTTCCAACATGATAATTTACCGCAATCCAGTAATCCATTTGCCCGGCCTTACTTCGATGGTTCTGTGCATCCTGATAATTTGAAAATGTTTATTTAAGTGAGATTTACGGGCGATAAACTAGCCGAAGATCAAGAAATAGATTACATCCAGATTGCGACCGAAGACTACTTTGGTGTAATGCGTATCATTGGCGAGTGTGACATTCGCCACCGCCTCATAATTCATGGAGAAAATGATGAAAACTTTAGATTACTTTGCCCGGTTAAGATCACAACTGGCCGCGTTTACCTTCCTCAATGGCGATGGGCTGACTGTTTCCCGTCTGGGTCTCTCGATTACTCTGTTTTTTAAACAAGGCTACACCCAGGAAAAAAACAACGCATTCTGGCCTGCTACCGCCGCTTTCGTGAAGAATTTATCATGATTATTTTCCCTTAGAGTATCAATTAGCTTAGCGTTATCCCACCCTGCAAGTTAACTCTACTGTTCATACAACACTGAGAGATTATGCCCATTCCATCCGAAGCATTAACTGGATCACCCTGCTGTCCAAACGATTTGTAAACCGACTGGGTGGGGAATTCTGGATACGTCATATGCTGCGCCGCTACCCGGATGTGGTGATTACTCCTTATTCCAATGGTCTGATTATCCGGGCCGGTCAATACCCGGACTTAACGCCACTACCGGGCAGTGTCCCGGAGAGTTATTTTGCCATTAACCAACTGATACGTCCGATACGTTTTGTTCCGGGAGAAGGTGATTCCCTGCATTTTTATGGAGAGGGTCATTTTGATGATATTTCCACACAAGCCTGGTATGCCCGTTATGACCGGGGACCGCTGCAAGTGACTCCTCTGAGAAGTGACCATCCTGCACTGGTCAGCGGGATCTGGCGAACCGATAGCCTGCCGGGCAAGCAGTACTTCTTTGCTCAGGGTGCGATGGCTTTTGATGTTGAAGGTGCAGAACCGGACACAACCCTCTGGCATCTGATACGGGAAGCGGAAAACAGAGAGGAATAAAGGACGAGAAGCGGTAAGTGAATGAAAAAAGAGACGCAGGAAGAAAAGGATTCACTGGAGTGCCGGTTTTTCAGTGAAACTCTCTCAGATCAGCTTACTTTTCATAAAACACTATTCAAAACAATATTAAATTACCTTCGAAACCAGTCACGTGGAATCCCTCACCGGCATTTTTGTAATAAGCAAGGAATTCCATCGGTCAGATATATACCCGTTATCTTTCAAGTTGCCTCTTAAGTTGGCGGCACTCGCTCACCCCGGTCACAAAGTTAGTTATGTTCCCGGGGATTCGCTCCCTTACCGTCGCGATGCATCTTGAAATCCATAGGGTATAGAGCATCTAGAATTTAGTAGCTTTGAACATGGCAAAAGGGGGGTAACATCGTAAATCTCCAGTATCCTTTAAAGCATCCGCGTCATTGTGTTCAAAAAGCTCAATAGTTTTGAACCCGGCCTTATTCAAGATTTCATAATATGTATCTTTATGCCAATGCGTATCTGAAACCTTAAATATACTTCCATTTGGCAGATCTAAATACACTGGCTTGATTTCTCCATCATTGTATTTTTTATTTAGATCGCCGCTCATAAAAGAGCTGAACTTAATCCCACAAGAATCCGGATTAGTATCCAATACGTAAAAAATACCACCAGGTTTTAATGTTCTATGAACTTCCTTGGCGATTTTTAAAAGATCAGACTTTTTATTGCTACCGATGAACACGTAACAGCATATAGCTGCGTCGAAAGTATTATCATTGAAGTTAAGGACACCAGTTTTGATTTGATGATAAGAGCTATTGCCACGATTGATATTGCTGGCGGCTTTGTCCACCATAGTTTGTGAGATATCTACTCCCGTTACCGTCTTTATGCCTCCAGCAATTAGCCGACGTGACACTTTCCCACCACCACAACCGTAATCAAGAACCGATATATTTTGCCCCAAGCTCTCCTTAAGGTTATCAATCAACGGTGTGTACCCAAGTCTCTCTTCCAAATAATCATCATATTGATCGAATAAGTTTGAAACCTCTTCATTCATCCAGTCAGTATTCATTTGTCATCTCATATTCATATATGTGTAGTAATAACCAAAAATTGCTCTTTAAAGCCCTTCGGACTTTTCGCCTGATATCCCCGCCCGCACGGGGCAAGGGTTTACGGCGGTTTTTGCTAAGAAAAAACATAACTGAGTTAAATAAAAGGTCTAACAGAACCTAAAATAATAAATTGGTTTTTGCAATATCTAAGTCATATTTAACAATATTGCTTTTTCTTTAAATTGATCACGCTCCTCCAGACCCCCATTGTGAAAAAAATTCAATATCAAAATGACACAAATACAACTATGTGTATATGAGTATTATCTATATATTGAGTCCAGTCACAATATTCCTTTTTTTACAGGAGGTTTCTTGTATATATACTCAATCAATTTGAATCCTGCATTTTAAAATTAATTGGGTATATTATCATTCTAAAAATAGTTTTTAAAAATAATAATCATATTCATTGAAAATAACTACTTTATACAGATTAATATACAGTCGCGATAATTACCATAATGATAACCAAAAAGAAAAAAACTCACTGAATGCCATCTGACAATTACCTAAAAACAGCCCAAAAACGAGGCCATAAAACAGTCGAAATAATGTTTTTTATCATTATTCTCTGCGCTCATCACAAAATATTAATCACTTTACTTTCCATAAAACACCATTCAAAACAATTGTAATTATTTCATAACTTTATCATTAACAATGTAATTATTATTTATGTAATTATAATTTTTATTATTGCATTGCCGCAAGAATTTAGAGAAACAATAGATGATAACGTTATGAAATAGTCAACGACCGAATGGTACCGTTTTATCTACCCGTTATTTTCATCCTATTTCAGCACGTTATCAGACACCCTATTTGCTGCCTTCTTTTAATGAACATTAAGAATCTCTTTACGTATTCATGGAGTGCAAGTCAGCATAAATATTTTATTTATTAAATAGTTAAAAGGAATAAACATGAGCACAATCACACCAGAACACCCTGAAATGACACAACAGGCACAAAAAGCTAACCGACTGCATGAAGCGAGTATCCTCAAACGTGCTAATCCTCAATTGCAAAATGCGGTACATCTTGCTTTAACCTCGCCTCACGCCGATCAACAAGGTTATAACAGTAAATTTGGTGGCCGTGCCAGCCAATATGTCGCCCCCGGTGCAGTTGCCTCCATGTTCTCTCCCGCTGCTTATCTGACTGAACTTTACCGTCAGGCACGGGATTTACACGCAGAAAATACCATTTATCATCTGGATAAACGCCGCCCGGATCTAAAATCACTGACGCTCAGCCAGCAAAATATGAATGATGAAGTTTCTACACTTTCTCTATCTAATAAAGTACTGCTGGAAGGGATTAAGACGCTGACTGGGCTAGAAAGCCATACTGATGTGATGAAAGCGCTATCAACCTTTCGCCATTCTGGTTCGACGCCGTATCACGATGCTTATGAAAATATATGCAAAGCTATTCAATTACAGGCTCCGACATTCGACCAATTTAGTCCATCCCCAGAAACAGATATCGCTAAACTGAAATATCAAGCTTCCCTGTTGGGGATGAATATTTCCATCTCGCCAGAACTATTTAATATCCTAACAGAGCAGATTACAGATGACGAAGAAGAGATTAAAAAGTTCTATAAAGAAAACTTTGACAATATTCAGCCCTCTTTAATGGCAACGCTAGAATACCTAAAAAGCTATTATAATTTGACTGATGAGGAAGTTAACCAGTTTATTGACCAACGAAATATTAGGCTAATACATGAGGAAATGAATTCCAAATATGGCAGCCAACAACCCGCTCAATATTATTTGCTCAGACTCAATAAGATTATTCGTTTGTCCCAAGCAACAGGGCTGGCACCAACAACCCTTAAAAATATTATCTCCAGTAGCACCTATCAGGAGATATCTACACCTCCAGAGATAACCCTGGAAGCTGTAATTACCGTATACGATGAACTTAGTGATGGACCGGATATTGACGCAAGAATATTAAAGAAAATCTTTCGCGTTAAATACTATATGCAGCGTTACAATATTGATGCTGAAACTGCATTAATCCTGTGTAATGCACCCATTTCACAAAATTATTATAGCCGTAGTTCCGATCAATTTAGTCGTTTATTTAATACCCCACCATTGAATGGTCAGGATTTTCACGTTTGGGATGAAGAGATTAATTTAAGCCCAAACAATACAAATAGCTGGCAAAAAGAAGTGCTTAAACGGGCTTTTAATGTCGATGATATTTCACTTTATCAATTACTAAAGATGACTCATTGTGATAATGACAATGGAAAAATAATCAATAATTTAACTAATATTTCTTATCTCTATTTAGCCAAATTACTGGCAGATATTCATCAGTTAACTGTTAATGAACTGAATTTACTGTTGGTTGCCATAGATGAAGGATCAACCAGCTTATCAGGGATAAGTGATGACAATCTGGCTATTCTGATCGATAAACTTTATAGCGTTACCCAGTGGTTGCGTACACAGAAATGGAATACGTACCTGCTGTTTATGATGACCACCACCAGCTATAACAAAAACCTGACTCCAGAAATCCAGAACCTGCTAGATGCTGTCTACAATGGTTTGCAAGGCTTTAACAGCGAAAATGAGACAAATCTTCTGTTGAAAATGTCTCCTTATCTCGCCGCCGCTCTGCAATTGCCGTCTGAAAATGCCGCTCACTATGTACTCGCTTGGGCAGATCAACTAAAACCTGGCGCTGGTGTAATGACAGCAACAAAATTCTGGGGATGGTTGCAATCTCAACACAATTCAGAACAATCAACTACTGTAACAGAAGAACAAGCAGTCCAATATTGCCAATGCCTGGCACAACTGGCGCTGATTTATCGCTCCATCGGCCTTAGTGAAAACACCTTACGTCTGTTTGTCACACAACCGCAGCTCTTTGACCTTACCGCAGGAACAGCATCGACACACAATGCATTATCACTGGTAAAGCTGACGCATTTTACTAACTGGGTTAACTCTCTAGGTAAAAACGCCTCTTCTGTACTGGCCGAATTTGAAAAGGGAACATTAGAAGCCAAACAGTTGGCTGATGCCATGAGCCTTGATAAAAATCTACTGGAGCAAGCCAGTACCCAAGCACAAGCTAATTTCGCCAACTGGACATCTATCAATACTATCCTGCAATGGGTTAATATCGCGCATCAATTGAACGTTTCTCCGCAGAGCGTTTCAGATCTAGTGAAATTACAGGCTGAAAAATCCACTTATGTTCATTGGGAAAACGTAGCTACGACATTAACCGCAGGACTAGACACCCAAAAGGCCGATGCCTTGCATATTTTTCTGGATGAGTCTCGTAGCGCCGCATTGAGTAAATACTATATCGGTAAAATTGCTAGTCAAAATCCAGCGATTAAAAACCGTGATGATCTATACCAGTATTTATTGATCGATAACCAAGTTTCTGCTGCCATCAAAACCACGCCAATTGCAGAAGCTATCGCCAGCATCCAACTGTATGTCAACCGGGCATTGAAAAAGATGGAAGGTGATGCAGTCACAAGTGTCGTCTGCCATCCGTTCTTTACCGATTGGGATAAATACAATAAACGCTACAGCACTTGGGCCAGCATTACTAAGCTCATTTACTACCCTGAGAATTACATCGATCCGACGATACGCATCGGGCGAACAAAAATGATGGATACGTTGCTGCAATCCATCAGCCAGAGTCAATTAAATACCGATACGGTAGAAGATGCCTTTATGTCTTATCTGACATCATTCGAACAGGTGGCTAATCTGGAAATCATTAGCGCCTATCATGACAACATCAATAACAATCAGGGATTAACCTACTTTATCGGACACAGTAAAACAGAAGTGAACCAATATTATTGGCGTAGTGTGGATCACAATAAATTCAGCAATGGTAAGTTTCCTGCTAACGCCTGGAGTGAATGGCACAAAATTGACTGTCCAACAAATCCCTATAAAGACACTATCCGCCCGGTAATTTTCCAATCTCGCCTGTATCTGATCTGGCTAGAGCAGAAGAAAATTGCTAAACAGACAGAAAATAATCATCAAACCGTCGTAAGCCATCACTATGAACTAAAACTGGCGCATATCCGTTATGACAGTACCTGGAATACACCAATAGCCTTAGAAGTACATGACAAAATATCCGCTGTTTTAAAAACATCAGATTTATTAGACCAATTGCAAGAGTACCAAAAGCAATTAGAAGATAAACTGAAAGAACAGCAGGAAGAAGTAGAGCGACTAAAACCAATCCTACCACTGAATCCAGTAAGTCCACCAAAACCTATAGAGCCACTAAAATCATTGCAACTATTGCCACCGCTAATAGAACAACGGAAAAAACAACTGGCGCAATGGGAGAGAGAATTGAATGAACAGGGGCAATCAACGACAGAGATAAGCGTAAGGGAAAAACAACTGGAATTGAACCAGCAGGATATTCAGAAGGAACTGGATCGACTGGAACCAGAGCTAATAAGAAAACAACTAGGGTTCTACTGTGCAAATCACCAAGACAATAAGTTGTTAGTCCTGTTTTATCAAAAACAGGACGCACCGGATAAATACACAACAGATGCGCCAATAAAAGGGCTGCGTATCTCCTCAAACATGTTATTTGAAGATATCAATTCTGACGATGATATAATTCACATTCGTAACCAGTTTGATACCAATATTGAGGGCAATCGCATCATACGGGTTAATAATCGACATGAGATCGCTTCATCAGAGACAACTGATGACGATAATATTTTGGTTATTCACCATGATACAAACGGGGCGCAATATATGCAGTGGGGAGGTTATCGTATTCGCCTTAATACGCTGTTTGCCCGTAAATTAATTAGTCGCGCTACAGCCGGGATCGATACTATCTTAAGTACAGAGACACAGAAATTGCCAGAACCTCAGTTAGGGAAAGGATTTTTTACTCATCTCATTCTTCCTAAATATGATCAAAATGTACATGGCAATGAGCGTTGGTTTAAAATTCATATAAGAAATGATAATGGATTGATGAATTTATACTACAAGGGAGTATTAACTGATACCGAAACTAGCATCACTCTTTTTATCCCTTGGTCTAATACACAATCGCGTGTCGAAATAGCCGTAGAATATAAGAAGAAATTCTATTTGGAACAACAAAGATGGGAAACTGCTTTATTTCATTTTGATGAAATTAATAAGAAATTTGTGTTGATTAATGACGCTGATAATAAGAAAGTCGTGATAAACGATACTGACGCGATCGTCAATAAATATAAAGGCTTTCTTGATGTTTCTATTCTTATCGATCAATACACAGAACCAATGGATTTCAACGGCGCGAACAGCCTCTATTTCTGGGAGCTATTCTACTATGCCCCAATGTTGATTGCTCAACGTTTGTTACACGAGCAAAACTTCGATGAAGCCAACCGTTGGCTGAAATATGTCTGGAACCCAGCCGGCTATATTGAACATGGTCAGATTCAGCACTACCACTGGAATGTTCGCCCGTTGTTGGAAGATACTAGCTGGAACGATGATCCATTAAATTCCGTCGATCCCGATGCTATAGCGCAATATGATCCCATGCATTACAAAGTCGTTACTTTTATGCGCACCCTTGATCTGTTGCTGGCCCGTGGAGATTACGCCTATCGTCAGTTAGAACGAGATACGCTCAACGAAGCTAAGATGTGGTATATGCAAGCACTGCATCTATTGGGTGATAAACCTGATTTATCGTTCGGTTCAGAGTGGAGTAAGCCAAGTTTAGGTGACGCGGCCAGAATGGAGAAACAAGAAGAACACGCCCAAGCAATGGTCGCTCTGCGACAAGGTGATGTTAGTCGGCACAACAACCCGACAGATCTTTTCTTGCCACAGGTCAATGAAGTGATGCAAAGCTACTGGCAGAAACTGGAACAACGGCTGTATAACCTGCGCCACAACCTCTCTATTGACGGTCAACCGCTACATCTGCCTATTTACGCTACACCAGCGGATCCAAAAGCGTTACTCAGTGCTGCTATTGCCAACTCACAAGGCGGAAGCAAGTTACCGACGTCATTTATGTCACTGTGGCGTTTCCCACAGATGTTGGAAAACGCACGCGGTATGGTAAGCCAGTTAACACAGTTCGGCTCCACGTTACAAAATATTATCGAACGTCAGGATGCGGAAGCCTTAAACACGCTATTGCAGAATCAAGCGGCAGAATTGATATTGACCAATCTCAGCATACAGGACAAAACCCGAGAAGAACTGGATGCGGAAAAAACCGTACTGGAAAAATCCAAAGCCGGAGCGCAATCACGCTTTGACAGCTACAAAAAGCTATACGATGAAAATATCAATGCGGGTGAAAACCGGGTGATAGCATTGCATGCCTCTGTGGCTGGCCTTAGCACTGCCCTGCAAGCATCGCGTCTGGCAGGCGCTGCCCTTGATCTGGCGCCCAACATTTTCGGCTTCGCTGATGGCGGCAGCCGTTGGGGGGCAATTGCCGAAGCGACAGGTAATGTCATGGAATTTTCCGCGAGTGTTATGAACACCGAAGCGGATAAAATCAGCCAGTCTGAAGCCTATCGCCGTCGCCGTCAGGAGTGGGAAATCCAACGTAACAATGCCGAAGCAGAGATAAAACAAATCGATGCCCAACTTCAATCGTTGGCAGTACGCCGTGAAGCTGCGGTGTTGCAGAAAACCAGCCTGAAAACCCAACAGGAACAGACTCAGGCGCAATTGACTTTCCTACAACGTAAATTCAGTAATCAAGCGTTGTACCACTGGCTACGTGGTCGGCTAGCTGCTATCTACTTCCAATTTTACGATTTGGCCGTAACCCGTTGTCTGATGGCTGAAATGGCTTATCGTTGGGAGACTAATGATACCGCCGCAAGCTTTATCAAACCCGGCGCCTGGCAAGGGACACATGCTGGTCTACTCGCTGGTGAAACCTTGATGTTAAATCTGGCACAAATGGAAGATGCCCATTTGAGATGGGATCAACGCGCTCTGGAAGTAGAACGGACCATTTCACTGGCGCAACTCTATGGAGCACTGCCAGAAAAATCGTTTAATTTGGCAACACGTATTTCTGCCCTGCTAGCAGGTGGTACAACTGAACCCGTTGACGATCATCCCGTTACATTAGAAAACGGCCAACTAGGCGCTAAAATCTCACTGTCTGGTCTGTCACTACATAATGACTACCCAGAAGGCAACGGCGTAGGCAACATTCGACGCATTAAACAGATCAGTGTCACCCTGCCAGCTCTGTTAGGACCGTACCAAGATGTACAAGCCATTCTGTCCTACGGAGGAAGTGAAACCGGATTAGCTGAAGGCTGTAAATCACTGGCGATCTCTCATGGGATCAATGACAGCGGCCAGTTCCAGTTGGATTTTAACAATGGTAAATTTCTGCCGTTTGAAGGGATAGCGATTAACAATACCGGCACATTAACACTCAGTTTCCCGAATGCGACTGGCAAACAGCAGTCCATGTTACAGGCATTGAGCGATATTATTCTGCATATTCGCTACACCATCCGCCAATAACCATCTCAATCAAATAGTAAAAACAGGCTCCTAAACGGGGCCTGAGCCTTTCACGAATATATACCCGTTATCTTTCAAGTTGCCTCTTTGTTGGCTGCACTCGCTCACCCCCTTGCCGTCGCGATGCATCTTGAAATCCATAGGGTATACACCACACTCACAGTCTGCCTTCTTACCTGTCTAACGCTCGTTATAACAGAGATATTTCCTTTTCTCGTGAGTCCGATTGCCTACTATAAAATATCAACCCTCTTCTTTTTCGTAGCATGCAATATGTAACAAATGCAACTATTTCATTCGGTTATTGTTAACCAATTATATTACTTATGATGTAATTATAATTTTTGTTATTGCGTTACAACAGCCATTTAAACAAATAATAACGCTACGAAATAGTTGATAGTTAAATGGTGTTTTTATTTAGCCATTATTTTCAACCTAATTTCAGACTGTTATCAGACGTTACCTGTGTTGACTTTGTTTTGATGGAGATAAATAACCTTATTTATCTCCTCGATATGCAGGCCAGCATAAATGTTTTATTGACTCAACATTTAAAAGGAATAAACATGAACACACTCAAATCCGAATATCAACAAGCGTTAGGAGCAGGTTTTAATAATCTAACCGATATTTGCCATCTCTCTTTTGACGAACTTCGCAAAAAAGTGAAGGACCAACTCTCATGGTCACAGACCCAGAGCTTATATCTTGAAGCACAGCAGGTGCAAAAGGATAACCTTCTGCATGAAGCCCGTATTCTGAAACGCGCCAATCCTCAATTACAAAGTGCGGTACATCTTGCCCTGACAACACCTCATGCTGACCAACAAGGTTATAATAGCCGATTTGGCAACCGCGCTAGCCAATATGCAGCCCCTGGCGCAATTTCTTCCATGTTTTCTCCCGCGGCTTACCTGGCTGAACTTTATCGTCAGGCACGAAATTTACATGACAAAGATTCTATTTATCATTTGGATAAACGCCGTCCAGATCTAAAATCATTGGTACTCAGCCAGAAAAATATGGATACGGAGATTTCCACACTTTCTCTGTCTAATGACATGTTGCTAGAAGGGATTAAAACTCAGCCTAATTTGGACAGCCACACTAAAGTGATGGAAAAATTATCTACTTTCCGCCTTTCCAGTTCGATGCCATATCACGATGCTTATGAAAGTGTACGTAAGGTTATTCAATTACAAGCTCAGGTATTTGAGCAATTAAGCGTATACCCAGAAACAACACTCTCTCAATTGAAGTATCAAGCTTCCCTGTTAGATATTAATGCTTCCGTTTCACCAAAGTTATTTACTATTCTGACAGAAGAAATTACCGAATCTACTGCTGAAACTCTTTATAAGAATAATTTTGGTGATATTAAACCTTCTCTGATAGAAAAACTGGAATATCTGAAAAGTTATTACAATCTGAGTGATGAAGAGTTTAGCGACTTCCTTAAAATAAGAACTATACTTCTCCCAGAAGAAGAAATAACAATTACTGAGCCTGCATCGCGTACTACTAGTACACAACAAACTATCGAAAAGACTAATTATCGTGCTCTGTTGAAAATTAATAAATTTATTCGTCTATTCAAAGCTATAAACTTATCACCAACGGTATTAAGTGGAATCCTCCACAGTATCAGTCCAGAATTCAACATCAATGAAGAAGTGTTAAAAAAAATCTTCTGTATTAAATACTATATGCAACGTTACGGTATTGATGCTGAAACTGCACTAATACTATGCAAGGCACCAATTTCACAACATAGCAATGACGGCCATCCAAGCCAGTTTGATCGTTTATTTAATTCCCCAAAACTGAATGGTCAGGATTTTTCTACCAATGGCACTCCAGAGATTGATTTAAATCTAAGCAGTACCAACAGCTGGCACAAAACAGTACTTAAACGTGCTTTTAATGTCGATGATATCTCATTAAATCGACTACTAAAGGTTACCTATGGAGACAACACTAAAGAAACAATGGTTAATAATAGAGATAATCTCTCTCATCTCTATCGCACAAAATTACTCGCGGATATCCATCAGCTAACTATTGATGAATTAGGGGTACTACTAGTAGTAGTTGCCATAGATGAAGGAAAAACCGATTTATCTAAGATTACTCATGATAATTTAGCGGTTCTAATTAGCAAACTCTATACTGTAACCAATTGGCTGCGTACACGGAAATGGAGTGTATATCAGTTATTTGTGATGACCACCACCGACTATAACCAAACCCTGACACCAGAAATTCAGAACTTACTGGATACTATATATAACGGCCTGCAAGATTTTGACAAGAAAATACTAAAAGCCAAAGAGGAGCTAAAAAAAGCGGAAGAAAGCCAGCAAAAATCGGAAGAAAATTTAAATAAAGCCAAAAAGAATCTGCAAGAGGCCGAGGAGAATCTGAAAAAAACACTGTCTCATTACATAGCCGCCGCTCTGCAATTGCCATCTGAGAATGTTGCTCTCTCCGTGCTGGCCTGGGCAGATAAGCTAAACTATGGCAAAGCAGACAAAATGACGGCAGACACACTCTGGGACTGGTTGCGGAAAAATCCCTTTGGAACTCAATCATCGGAACCAACAGGAACAACTGCATCAGATAACTCAATTCAACAAGCTGTCCACTATTGCCAATGTCTAGCACAACTAGCACTGATTTACCGTTCTACTGGCCTTAGCGAAAGCACTTTACGTCTGTTTGTGACAAATCCACAACTCTTTGGTCTTACCACAACAGCAACGTCAACACACAATGTATTATCACTGATTATGCTGACGCGTTTTACCGACTGGGTTAACTCACTAGGTGAAAACGCCTCTTCTGTACTGACCGAATTTGAAAAAGGAACATTAACAGCAGAAATATTGGCTAAGGCCATGAATCTTGATGAAAATCTACTGGAGCAAGCCAAGACTCAAGCAAAAGCTGATTTCTCCAACTGGTCATCTATCGACACCATCCGGCAATGGATTAACATCGCACGTCAATTGAATATCTCTCCACAAGGTATTTCTGAACTGGAGCAAGTATTAGACATAGAATCTTCCGCTGACTATACCAAATGGGAAAACGTCGCTTCGATATTAACCTCCGGGCTAGACACCCAAAAAGCCAATGCCCTACATGCATTTCTGGATGAGTCTCGCAGTGCTGCGTTAAGTACATACTATATTTATTCTCATAACCAAAAAGATCGAAAAGAAAGAAAACATACGGTAATTAAAGACCGTGATGATCTATATCAATACCTATTGATCGATAACCAGGTCTCCGCCGCCATCAAAACCACGGAAATTGCGGAAGCTATTGCCAGTATCCAACTGTATATTAACCGCGCATTGAAAAATATGGAGGAAGATACCGACACAAGTGTCACCAGCCGTTCATTCTTTACTAACTGGGATAAATACAACAAACGCTACAGCACCTGGGCCGGCATCGCTAAACTCCTTTACTACCCTGAAAATTACATCGATCCAACACTGCGGATCGGCCAGACAAAAATGATGGATGCGCTACTGCAATCCATCAGCCAGAGTCAATTGAATACCGATACCGTAGAAGATGCCTTTAAATCTTATCTAACGTCATTCGAACAGGTGGCTAATCTGGAAGTAATCAGCGCCTATCATGACAACATTAATAATGACCAAGGATTGACCTATTTTATCGGACGCAGTAAAACAGAAGTGAATCAATATTATTGGCGCAGTGTAGATCACAATAAATTCAGCGAAGGTAAATTCCCCGCTAATGCCTGGAGCGAGTGGCACAAAATTGACTGTCCAATTAACCCCTATGAAGATACTATCCGCCCGGTAATCTACCAATCCCGCCTATATATCACCTGGCTGGAACAGAAGAAGGTAACTAATCGATCAGAAGTAGAAGCTCTATCAAAAGTAGAAGCTCTATCAGAAATAAAAACAGACAAACAAAGAAGCAAAACGACCACAAGCTATTATTATGAACTGAAATTGGCACATATTCGTTATGACGGTACCTGGAATACACCAATTACCTTTGATGTAGATAAAAAAATATCTGATCTAAATCTAGAACCGAATAAAGTGTTAGGACTCTATTGTGCAAGCTATCAAGGCAAAGATAAATTACTGGTCATATTTTATCAAAAACGGCCCGAACAAGCAGATTATAGACAGGCTACCATGCAAGGGTTATATATCTCCTCTAATATGTCACAAGAAGAGATGAAGCCTAATGATTATAAACTTAATATTCATGAACAGCTTGATACCCGTACTGAAACCAATAGTGTTATAAGAGTCAATAACCGCTATGCAGAAAGCTACGAAATCCCTTCATCAGTAAACAGTAATAACGGTTATGATTGGGGTGAAGGCTACCTGAGTATGGTATATGGCGGGAGTATTCTGATTACCCGACCTCAATTAAATGGTTCAAAAATCCAAATCTCACCGAAGTTAAGAATTATTCATAATGGATATGAAGGTCGACAACGTAATCAATGCAATTTGATGAAAAAATACGGTAAGCTTGGTGATAAATTTATTATTTATACCACGCTAGGTATTAACCAAAATAATTTATCAAATAAAAAATTTATCTACCCTGTTTATCAATATGGAGACACCCCCGAAAAAGGGAAACTACTGTTTTATCGGGATAGTGCCACTAACTTTGTAAGAGCCTGGCTCCCTAACCTTCCCTCTGGCTCTCAAGAAATGTCCGTAACCACTGGCGGTAACATTAGTGGTAACTATGGTTATATTGATAATAAACATAGTAACAACAATCCATTCAAAGAATATTTCTATATGGATGACCACGGTGGTATTGACACTGATGTTTCTGGACCAATGTTTATTAATACCGATATTAAGTCTTCAAATGTTAAAGTCATAATAAAGGCTACCGGTATCAAAGAAGAAACGTTTATAGCAAGCAAGGACAACAATGTACCTACTGAGCCACCCCCTAACTTCGAAGAAATGTATTATCAATTTAAAGCTCTCAAAGAAATAGATGTCTCCAAGCTGACATATAATAATAATGAAGCAAGTATTGATGTCACCTTTACAGCATCTGCTGAAGCATTTGAAAGTGGTCAGAAAGAACGTAATCTAGGCGAAGAACATTTCAGTATTCGTATTACCAAAAAGGCAGAAACTGATAATGTCTTATCCCTTCACAGCAATCCAAGCGGGGCACAATATATGCAATGGGGAAACAATAGTACCCGCCTTAATACGCTATTTGCCCGTAAATTAATTAGCCGAGCCAACGCTGGTATTGACACTATTTTAAGCATGGAAACTCAGAATATTCAGGAACCTAAATTAGGAGAAGATTCGCTTGATGCTACAGAACCAATGGATTTCAACGGCGCTAACAGCCTCTATTTCTGGGAACTGTTCTACTATACCCCGATGTTGATTGCTCAGCGTTTGCTGCACGAGCAAAACTTCGATGAGGCTAACCGCTGGCTGAAATATGTCTGGAATCCGGCTGGCTATATTGTCAATGGTCAAATGCAGCATTACCGCTGGAATGTCCGCCCATTACAAGAGGATACTAGTTGGAACGATGATCCACTGGATTCGGTCGATCCTGACGCTGTAGCGCAACACGACCCAATGCACTACAAAGTCGCCACCTTTATGCGCACCCTTGATCTGTTGATCGAACAGGGAGATTACGCCTATCGCCAATTGGAGCGAGACACACTCGCCGAAGCCAAAATGTGGTATATGCAAGCACTGCATCTATTAGGTGATAAACCTCATCTACCACTCAGTTCAACATGGAATGATCCAGAGCTAGAAGAAGCCGCAGATCTTGAAAAACAACAGATACACGCCAAAGCAATAGCAGATTTACGACAAGGCCAGTCTACAGATGGAGGCAACACAGATCTTTTCTTGCCACAAGTCAACGAAGTGATGCTGAGCTATTGGCAGAAACTGGAACAACGGCTGTATAACCTGCGCCATAACCTCTCTATTGATGGTCAACCTTTGCATCTGCCTATTTTCGCAACACCAGCCGATCCAAAAGCGTTACTCAGTGCCGCTGTTGCCAGCTCACAGGGCGGAAGCAATATGCCAACGTCATTTATGTCACTGTGGCGTTTCCCACACATGCTGGAAAACGCCCGCGGCATGGTCAGTCAGCTCACTCAATTCGGCTCCACATTACAAAATATTATCGAACGTCAGGATGCAGAGGCATTAAACACACTGTTGCAGAATCATGCGGCGGAACTGGTATTGACCAATCTCAGCATACAGGGCAAAACCATTGAAGAGCTGGATGTTGAAAAAACTGTGCTAGAAAAAACACGCGCCGGAGCTCAATCACGTTTTGATAGCTACAGCAAATTCTACAATGAAGACATCAACGCAGGTGAAAAACAGGCAATGGCATTGCGTGCTTCCGTCGCTGGTATCTCTACTGCCCTTCAAGCATCACATCTGGCGGGCGCGGCACTTGATCTGGCCCCCAACATCTTTGGCTTCGCTGATGGTGGTAGCCATTGGGGTGCGATCGCCCAAGCCACAGGTAATGTCATGGAATTCTCCGCCAGTGTCATGAACACCGAAGCGGATAAAATCAGCCAGTCGGAAGCCTACCGTCGTCGCCGTCAGGAATGGGAAATTCAGCGTAATAACGCCGAGACAGAGCTGAAACAAATCGATGCTCAGCTCCAATCACTAGTAGTACGCCGCGAAGCCGCGGTGTTGCAGAAAACCAGCCTGAAAACGCAACAGGAACAAACCCAAGCACAACTGCTGTTCCTACAACATAAGTTCAGCAATCAAGCTTTGTACAACTGGCTACGTGGTCGGCTGTCCGCCATTTACTTCCAGTTCTATGATTTAACGGTAGCTCGCTGTTTGATGGCTGAAATGGCCTATCGCTGGGAGACTAATGACACCACGGCAAGCTTTATCAAACCCGGTGCCTGGCAAGGAACCCATGCCGGTTTGCTGGCGGGAGAAACCTTAATGCTGAATCTGGCACAAATGGAAGATGCGCATCTGAAACAGGATCAACGCGTACTGGAAGTAGAACGTACCGTTTCACTAGCAAATATCTATAAAGAGAAAAGTCAATTTTCCCTGACTGAGAAAATTGCAGAACTGGTGAAGAATAAATTAGGCACTGCCGGTAGCGGAAATAATGCCCTGAAGTTTGGTACCAAAAGTGCCAAAACTTCTCTGCAAGCGTCTATTTCGTTAGCTGACTTACAAATTTGTCACGATTACCCAGAAGGTAGTGGAGTCGGTAATGTTCGCCGAATTAAACAGATCAGTGTCACCCTGCCAGCACTGTTAGGCCCCTATCAGGATGTGCAAGCGATTCTGTCTTACAGCGGAGATGTCACTGGATTAACTGAAAGTTGCAAATCGTTGGCGGTTTCTCATGGGATGAATGACAGCGGCCAGTTCCAACTGGATTTCAACGATGGAAAATTCCTGCCGTTTGAAGGAATCGACATCGATAAAGGTACGCTGACATTGAGCTTCCCAAATGCAATTGGTGAAGGAAGCAAAGAGGGCAAACAACAAACCATGCTGGAGAGTCTAAGCGACATCATTCTGCATATTCGCTACACCATTCGCCAATAACGATTTCAATTAAGTGCTAAAACAGGCCCCTAAATGGGGCCTGCAAGGAGTCTTTCATGCAAAATTCACAAGATTTTAGTATTACAGAACTATCATTGCCCAAAGGGGGAGGCGCTATCACGGGAATGGGGGAAGCGTTAACCCCCACCGGACCGGATGGTATGGCCGCGCTATCTCTACCATTGCCTATTTCTGCCGGGCGCGGTTATGCCCCGTCACTCGCCTTAAACTACAACAGTGGCGCCGGTAACAGTCCATTTGGTCTGGGTTGGGATTGCAATGTTATGACCATCCGCCGACGCACCCATTTTGGCGTTCCCCATTATAACGAAACCGATACTTTCCTTGGGCCGGAAGGCGAAGTACTGGTAGTAGCGGATCAACTGCGTGATGAATCGACATTACAGGGTATCAACCTAGGCGCTACCTTCACCGTTACCGAATACCGTTCCCGTCTGGAAAGTCATTTCAGCCGATTGGAATATTGGCAGCCCAAGACAACAGACAAAACAGACTTTTGGTTGATATATAGCCCAGATGGACAGATACATCTACTGGGTAAATCATCTCAAGCGCGGATCAGCAACCCGTCAGACATCACACAAACAGCACAATGGTTGCTAGAAGCTTCCGTATCACCACATGGTGAGCAAATTTATTATCAGTACCGAGCCGAAGATAACTTAGATTGTGAAACTAATGAAACTACGCTCCATCCACAGGCCACAGCACAACGTTATTTACACATAGTGTATTACGGCAACCGGACAGCCAGCGAAACGTTACCCGGTCTGGATGGTCGCGGCCCATCACAAACAGACTGGTTGTTCTACCTGGTATTTGATTACGGCGAACGCAGTAACAACCTGAAAATGCCACCAGCATTTACAGCAACGGGTAACTGGCTTTGTCGTCAGGACCGTTTTTCCCGTTATGAATATGGCTTTGGGATTCGTACCCGCCGTTTATGCCGTCAGATACTGATGTATCACTGCCTGCAAGCGCTGGATAATAAGATAAAAGAACACAACGGACCAACGCTGGTTTCACGCCTGATACTCAATTATAACGAAAGCGAAATCGCCAGCACGCTGGCATTTGTTCGTCGAGTGGGACACGAGCAAGACGGTACTGCCGTCACCCTGCCACCATTAGAATTGGCGTATCAGGATTTTTCACCGCAACATAACGCTCACTGGCAGCCGATGGACGTTCTGTCTAATTTCAACTCTATTCAGCGCTGGCAACTAGTTGATCTAAAAGGCGAAGGATTACCGGGCCTGCTATATCAGGATAAAAACGCCTGGTGGTACCGTTCCGCACAGCGCTTGGGTGAAATTGGCTCAGATACCGTCACTTGGGAAAAAATGCAGCCTTTGTCTGTTATCCCTTCCTTGCAAAGTAACGCCTCGCTGGTGGATATCAACGGAGACGGCCAACTTGACTGGGTTATCACCGGACCGGGATTACGGGGATATCATAGTCAACGCCCGGATGGCAGTTGGACACGTTTTACCCCGCTCAACGCTCTGCCGGTGGAATATACTCATCCACGCGCGCAACTCGCCGACTTAATGGGAGCCGGACTCTCTGATTTAGTGCTGATCGGCCCTAACAGTGTGCGTTTATATGCCAATACTCGTGACGGCTTTGCCAAAGGGCAAGATGTGGTGCAATCCGGTGATGTCACGCTGCCAGTACCGGGTGCCGATCCGCGTAAGTTGGTGGCGTTTAGTGATGTATTGGGTTCCGGTCAGACGCATCTGGTTGAAGTGAGCGCAACTAAAGTCACCTGCTGGCCTAATCTGGGGCACGGACGTTTTGGTCAACCCATTACCCTTACCCTACCGGGATTCAGCCAGCCGGAGGCCATATTTAACCCTGCTCAAGTTTATCTGGCCGATCTGGATGGCAGCGGTCCAACTGATCTGATTTATGTTCACACCAACCGTCTGGATATCTTCCTGAATAAAAGCGGCAACGGTTTTGCCGCACCAGTGACATTGCACTTCCCAGAAGGCTTGCGTTTTGATCATACCTGTCAGTTACAAGTGGCCGATGTACAAGGGTTAGGCGTCGCCAGCCTGATACTGAGCGTGCCACATATGGCTCCCCATCACTGGCGTTGTGATCTAACCAGCGCAAAACCGTGGTTACTCAGTGAAATAAATAACAATATGGGGGCCCATCACACCTTGCGTTACCGCAGTTCCACCCAGTTTTGGCTGGATGAAAAATCCGCGGCGTTGGCTGCCGGACAAACACCGGTTTGTTATCTCCCCTTCCCGGTACACACCCTATGGCAAACGGAAACAGAGGATGAAATCAGCGGCAACAAATTAGTCACAACACTACGTTATGCTCGTGGTGCCTGGGATGGGCGTGAGCGGGAATTTCGCGGATTTGGTTATGTAGAGCAGACAGACAGCCATCAACTGGCTCAAGGCAACGCGCCAGAACGCACACCACCCGCACTGACCAAAAACTGGTATGCCACCGGGCTGCCCGTAATAGATAACACATTATCGACAGAGTATTGGCGTGGTGATAATCAGGCTTTTGCCGGTTTTTCACCACGCTTTACGACCTGGCAAGATGGTCAAGATGTTCAGCTAACACCGGAAGATGATAACAGCCAGTATTGGCTAAATCGGGCGTTGAAAGGCCAACTGCTACGTAGTGAACTATACGGGAAGGATGGCAGTACACAGGAGAAAACTCCCTACACGGTCACTGAATTCCGCCCACAAGTACGTCGATTACAGCATACCGATAACCGATATCCGGTGCTGTGGTCATCTGTAGTTGAAAGCCGCAACTATCATTACGAGCGTATCGCCAGCGACCCGCAATGCAGCCAAGATATTACGCTATCCAGTGATCTATTTGGTCAACCGCTAAAACAGGTTTCGGTACAGTATCCACGCCGACAGCAACCGGCAATCAGTCCGTATCCTGATACGCTGCCTGATAAGTTGTTAGCCAACAGCTATGATGACCAGCAACGCCAATTACGGTTCACTTATCAACAGTTCAGTTGGCATCATCTGACTGGTAATGCCGTTCGGGTATTGGGATTACCGGATAGTACCCGCAGTGATATCTTTACTTATGGCGCTGAAAATGTGCCTGCTGATGGTTTAAATCTGGAACTACTGAGCGATAAAAATAGTCTGATTGCGGATAATAAACCGCGTGAATACCTCGGCCAGAAAAAAACCGTTTATACCAATGGGAAAAATGCAACGCCATTGCAAACGCCAACGCGACAAGCGCTGGTTGCCTTTACCGAGACAACGGTATTTAGTCAATCCACACTATCAGCGTTTGATGGGAGTATCCCATCTGCTCAATTATCAACGACGCTGGAACAAGCCGGATACCAACAAACAAATTATCTATTCCCTCGCACTGGAGAAGACAAAATCTGGGTAGCTCATCATGGCTATACCGATTACGGTACAGCTGCACAGTTCTGGCGCCCACAAAAACAGAGCAACACCCAACTCACGGGCAAAATTACACTCACTTGGGATGCAAGCTATTGCGTTGTCACACAAACCCGAGATGCTGCTGGACTGACAACCTCAACCAGATATGACTGGCGTTTTCTGACTCCTGTACAACTCACGGATATCAATGACAATCAGCACCTTATCACGCTAGATGCACTAGGCCGACCAATCACACTGCGCTTTTGGGGAACTGAAAACGGTAAGATGACCGGTTACTCTTCACCGGAAAAAACATCGTTTTCTCCACCATCCGATGTAGACGCCGCTATTGAGTTAAAAAAACCGCTCCCTGTAGTACAGTGTCAGGTTTACGCACCAGAAAGCTGGATGCCAGTACTAAGTCAGAAAGCCCTCAATAGACTGGCAGAGCAAGACCGGCAAAAGTTATACAACGCCAGAATCATCACCGAAGATGGGCGCATATGTACACTGGCCTATCGCCACTGGGCACAAAGTCAAAAGGCACCCCCTCAACTCATTAGCCTGTTAAACAACGTTCGCCGTTTACCGCCTCACAGCCTGACATTAACTACGGATCGTTACGACCACGATCCTGAGCAACAGATCCGTCAACAGGTGGTATTTAGTGATGGCTTTGGCCGCTTGCTGCAAGCTGCTGCCCGACATGAGGCAGGCATGGCCTGGCAACGCAATGAAGACGGTTCTCTAATTATAAATGTCCAGCATACTGAGAATCGTTGGGCAGTGACTGGACGAACGGAATATGACAATAAGGGACAACCGATACGCACCTATCAGCCCTATTTCCTCAATGACTGGCGATACATTAGCAATGACAGTGCCCGGCAGGAAAAAGAAGCTTATGCAGATACCCATGTCTATGATCCCGTTGGTCGAGAAATCAAGGTTATCACCGCAAAAGGTTGGTTACGCCGAACCTTGTTCACTCCCTGGTTTACTGTCAATGAGGATGAAAATGACACAGCTGCTGAGGTGAATATGTAACTTGATCAACCCCGCCTGGCTGACAGGCGGGAAACATAGATAGAGGTGAAAGGTGTTGTTCATAATACCGTCAGATACTCAACTTATTATCTGGTTGATCATTGGTTTTATTGCGGCCTGGGGCGGGTTAGTAAGGTACCTCATTGATATGCAAAACAAACAATATAAATGGAGTTGGATCAACGTATTCTGTCAACTCATCATCTCCTGTTTTACCGGTGTACTGGGAGGACTGCTGAGTTTTGAAAGTGGCAGCAGTATCTATATGACTTTTGCGATTGCAGGTTTATTCGGCACAACAGGAAGTACCGGACTGAATTGGCTCTGGCGCCGCCTCGTTATGCATCATCATGATCATGGAAGGAAGCAATAAGGTATGCCCACTGCCACAGCAAACCATCTGTCTCCAGCTAAACTGGGAAATTATCTACTACACTATCGTAAGAAAACTAACATGCAGACAAAAATTGCGATTGCAGAAAGGATTACACACAACAACGAGGTAAATCATGAAAAATATTGATCCCAAACTTTATCAAAAAACCCCTATCGTCAACGTCCAAGACAACCGTGGTTTGACGATCCGTAATATCGATTTTCACCGTACCACCGCAAACGGTGATACCGATACCCGTATTACCCGCCATCAATACAATGCTCACGGACACCTAAGTCAAAGCATCGATCCGCGCCTATATGAGGTCAGACAAACCAACAGTACGATCAAACCCAATTTTCTTTGGCAGTATGACTTGACCGGTAATCCCCTACGTACAGAGAGCATTGATGCAGGTCGCACTGTCACCTTGAATGATATTGAAGGCCGTCCGCTGCTGACAGTGACTGCAACAGGTGTCATACAAACCCGGCAATATGAAATTTCTTCTCTGCCCGGTCGTCTGTTATCTGTTACCGAACAAATACCAGAGGAAAAAACATCCCGTATCACCGAACGCTTGATTTGGGCTGGCAATAGCGAAGCAGAGAAAAACCATAACCTTGCCGGCCAGTGTGTGCGCCACTATGACACGGCGGGAGTTACCCGGTTGGAGAGTTTATCACTGACCGGTACTGTTTTATCTCAATCCAGCCAACTATTGATCGACACTCAAGAGGCAAACTGGACAGGTGATAACGAAACTGTCTGGCAAAACATGCTGGCTGATGACATCTACACCATCCTGAGCACCTTCGATACCACCGGCGCTTTATTGACTCAGACCGATGCGAAAGGGAACATTCAGAGGCTAGCCTATGATGTGGCCGGGCAGCTAAACGGGAGCGGGTTAACAGTAAAAGGCCAGACGGAACAAGTGATTATTAAATCCCTGACCTATTCCGCTGCCGGACAAAAATTACGCGAGGAACACGGCAATGGTGTTATTACTGAATATAGTTATGAACCGGAAACCCAATGGCTTATCGGTATCAAAACCCGCCGTCCGTCAAACACCAATCCGTTAGACAGCAAAGTGTTGCAAGACCTACGCTATCAATATGACCCGGTCGGCAATGTCATCAGTATCCGTAACGATGCGGAAGCTACCCGCTTTTGGCACAATCAAAAAGTGGTGCCGGAAAACACCTACACTTACGATTCCCTATATCAGCTTACCAGCGCCACCGGGCGCGAGATGGCGAATATAGGTCAACAAAGTCACCAATTTCCCTCCCCCGCTCTACCTTCTGATAACAACACTTATACCAACTATACCCGTACTTATATTTATGACCGTGGCGGCAATCTGACTAAAATCCAGCACAGTTCACCGGCTACGCAAAACAACTACACCACAGATATCACGGTTTCTAACCGGAGCAATCGCGCAGTGCTAAGCACACTGACCGAAGATCCGGCGCAAGTAGATGCTTTGTTTGATGCAGGCGGGCATCAGAACATCTTAACATCAGGACAAAGCCTGAACTGGAATACTCGCGGTGAACTACAACAAGTAACATTGGTGAAACGGGACAAGGGCACCAATGATGATCGGGAGTGGTATCGTTATAGTGGTGATGGGAAAAGGACATTAAAAGTCAACGAACAACGGGCCAGCAACAACGCTCAAATACAGCGAATAACTTATTTGTCGAGCTTAGAACTCCGTTTAACACAAAACAACACGACCACAACCGAAGATTTGCAAATTATCACAGTAGGAGAAGCGGGCCGGGCACAGGTACGAGTATTACATTGGGAGAGTGGCAAGCCTGCGGATATCAGCAATAATCAGCTACGTTATAGCTACGATAATCTTATTGGCTCTAGTCAGCTTGAATTAGACAGCGAAGGACAGATTATCAGTGAGGAAGAGTACTATCCCTATGGTGGCACGGCATTATGGGCAGCAAGGAATCAGACAGAAGCCAGTTATAAAACCATCCGTTATTCAGGCAAAGAGCGGGATGCGACCGGGTTGTATTACTACGGCTATCGGTATTACCAACCGTGGGTAGGACGGTGGTTAAGTGCCGATCCGGCGGGAACAGTAGATGGGCTGAATTTATATCGCATGGTGAGGAATAATCCCATTAAATATCATGATACTGATGGTAGAGCACCTGAAATTAAAGATGTCGAACACACTGTGATATATGGTTTCAGCCATCACCGCGGATCAGAAATGGGGAAGGCATTCGCGGCTAATAAGAATCCTGTTACCATCGATGAGTATAATGCCGGGCTTGGTATCATGGGTGAATTAAGTCTGTCTGATTATTTTAGAATTTCTCAAAATCTTAAAGAAGACAGCCCGCCTAAATTGAATGAGGGAAATATAAGAGCTAACTCACTTAAATATCTGGATGCTATAGGTATAAAGGCGGATTCAGCTACGGATAAAACTAAACAGGAAGCCTATGAACAACAATATGCTTACACTGCGTCATGGAGTTTTCATATGGTAGAAAATAAAGGAAAATTAGATATTCAAAGTAAGATAAAGAGTCTTCTACCCAAAAAGAGTCTCTTTAGCGGATTTTCCGGCAAAGAGCGATACCAGAAATTAGATGCATTTATTTTAAAAAATAGTGATGGTAGCGATTTCACTATTCAAAGGCAGAGAGATATATTAACGAAATTTGCTTCCGCAGGAAATGCAGGAGAACTTGAAAGCACCTTATCAACAGCAGACCAATCATGGCTAAAAAATACTATTGCAACGGCATTCTTTAGACAAACAAGTAAATTAGGTATGGATTGGTTTATAAAACAACTAGCATCACCTGATTTCAGATTTGTTATGGCTGGATATAACGGGGAAAAATTGACTATCGAGCAGCTAAATTCGGATAAACCCTGGAAAACAGGAAAAAGAAGGAAAGAAGGTCCGCATGAATATGCCGAAGCAATAACTTTCTCTGAAATTCGCCACGCCTATAGGAAGGGATACAACAGTAAAATAAACTTTATCCAAAAATAATTAGGGACAAGCCATGAGATAATATTTATCTCATGGCTTGATGACTTTTAACATTCAATATTACATAATTAAAACAATATCTAACCAATTAAAATAACAATACCTTATCTCTCATACTAAAATATCAAATCAGAAATTAATGAATTTAATGGTTCTTTATATTTATTTCTAAGGACATAAACACAATACCTTACCGATGGTGCTGGACGTGGTTCAAAATTCAGAAATGTTATACCTTTATCAATATGGGCAGAATAGCGCATTTCATTGGGTGTCATTAAACTTATCGCGACACCCGCTTTTACCAGATCCAATCTATTAGTAAAATCAGGGATCGTCAATAACGCTAAATTCTGGTATTCAGGCAGATAATTCAATGGCATAAAATTATCGCATTGTTTTAAAAAGGCACTATTATGCTGAACCAAAGGAAAGCTATATATTATTTCATCAACATGACTCTCTGGTTCTAAAATATCATTGGATACGGCAAGAGACAACTTTTGATAAGCACCATCTATCCTGATGATATCATCATTATCTGGATAACATTCAGTCGTCACATAAACCGTTATATCCCCTTTCATTAAGGAAGAAAATATTGCGTCTTGTCTTGTTAAATCATCAATGAGGAAATTGTTGATTATACAAATATCGCGGTAATGATAACGTTGCACTGCTCTTTTTACGACCGTAGATATCTTATTAACATATTCTCCACTTGTGCCAATAACCAGTTTGTCTCTGTTTGATAATTTATAATTTCTACGACAATTCCAGTTATCCTCAACTTTTTGGATCCTTTCATAACATGGCAACAACTCCTGATATAATGCCTTACCCTCTTCCGTAAGCTTGGTTTTTCCCGGTAATCGCTCAAATAATTGGCAACCTACACGCTGTTCCAGTTGATATACGAGCCTGCTAAGTGGAGAGGGGGTAATGCAAAGCGTATCCGCTGCTAACGTGAATGACTCTTTCTTAGCTGATTCCATAAAATACTTTAGTTGCTTTGAACAAAATATCATCACATACCCTCTTGTTTTCATTCCAGAAATGGAATATTAACCATAGAACATGACAATGATGTTTCTACTTTGCATTATTTTACATTAGGACATGTATTAATTGATATTGGATTTCACTATTTATATTCTTAATGCTTACTAAACACTTAATTAATTATTATAAAATAAAAATAAATTACCAATATATTTAAATAATAATTTTAATGAAACTTTATATTTTGTGATTAAGTGCAAATATATCTCATCATCACTAATATTCTATATTTCAATTAGTTAAATAAACATCGATAATATTTATATTAAATCAATACCAATATACCATTAAATAAAATACACAATTGATATTTACCATAACTTAACTTCTCTGTTTTCTCATTACGCATAAATCATGATGTACACAACAACCGCTTATTCCCTCCAGCTTTGTTCAAAAAACAATTGCAAATTTTGCGGCTGCTTTTTTTGCAACAGCTATTTAAACAAAACAGTGACATAGTGATTATCCTCATCTTTCTATAGAACGGAATCATTCTCTTATTGTATCGATGGTACAGAGAGCACACGGATGTTTCATTTACCTTATGATTTAAAAGGAATAAACATGAACTCATACGTGAAAGAGATACCTGATGCATTGCAAAGCCAGTGTGGTATTCATTGTCTGACCGATATTTGCCTCTATTCTTTTAATGAATTCCGCCAGCAAGTCTCTGATCATCTCTCTTGGTCAGAGACCAACCGCTTATATCGTGATGCACAACAGGAACAAAAAGAGAATCAATTATATGAAGCACGTATTCTCAAACGCGCTAACCCACAGTTACAAAATGCAGTGCACCTCGGTATTACCCTCCCTCATGCTGAATTGCGAAGCTACAATAATGAATTCGGTAGCCGAGCCAGCCAATATGTGGCACCGGGTTCAGTTTCCTCTATGTTCTCCCCCGCGGCTTATTTAACTGAACTCTATCGTGAAGCGCGTAATTTACATGCCAGCGACTCCGTTTATCATCTGGATGAACGCCGCCCAGATCTCCAATCAATGGAGCTCAACCAGAAAAATATGGACACTGAGCTTTCCACGCTTTCTCTGTCCAATGAAATTTTGTTGAAAGGAATTAAAGCTAATAAGTCTAATCTGGACAGCGATACTAAAGTGATGGAAATGTTATCCACTTTCCGTCCTTCCGGTACGATACCTTATCATGACGCTTACGAAAATGTGCGTAAAGCTATCCAATTACAAGATCCTCAACTTGAGCAATTTCAGAAATCACCCGCTGTTACTGAATTAATGCATCAAGCTTCACTATTAGGGATTGATAACTCTATCTCGCCGGAATTGTTTAATATCCTGACGGAAGAGATTACCGAGGCTAATGCAGAGGAAATTTATAAAAAGAATTTTGGCGATATTGACCCTACCTGGTTGGCAATGCCAGAATATCTGAAAAGTTATTATAATTTTAGTGATGAAGAGCTTAGCCAATTCATTCACAAATATCCAGATAATGAACTCAATACTCAGAAAATACATTTACTAAAAATCAATAAAATTATTTTATTATCACGAACCGTAAACCTGCCATTTTTAAAAATAGATGAAATTGTTCCAGAACAGAGTATTAATCCAACGGTATTAGGAAAAATCTTTCTAGTTAAATACTATATGAAGAAATACAACATTGATACTGAAACTGCCTTAATACTATGTAACGCACCTATTTCACAGCATTCCTATCGTAATCAACCTAGCCAATTTGATCTCCTATTTAATACTCCACCACTCAACGGGCAATATTTTGCTGTTGGAAATACCGACATTGACTTAAATCTGAATAGCACCAATAATTGGCACAAAACAGTACTTAAACGTGCTTTTAATGTCGATGATATTTCTCTTTATCGATTGCTCCATATTGCTAATCATGAAAATAAAGATGGAAAAATTGCTAATAATATAAAGAATCTTTCCAATCTTTATATGACTAAACTACTGGCCGATATTCATCAATTAACGATTGATGAACTGTATTTGCTACTGATGACTATCGGTGAAGATAAGAGAGATCTCTATACAATTGATGATGAAAACTTACAGGAACTGATTAACAAACTCGATACACTAAGCAATTGGTTGCATACACAAAAGTGGAGTGTCTATCAGTTATTTTTAATGACCACCACCAACTATGACAAAACGCTAACGCCTGAAATTCGAAACTTACTAAATACGGTCTACAATGGTTTGCAGAATTTTGACAAAGAGAAAACAGATCTTCTGGCTGCCATAGCACCTTATATTGCCGCAACGCTACAATTACCGTCTGAAAATGTCGCACATTCTATTCTTCTCTGGGCTGATAAGATAAAACCAAGCGAAAATAAAATAACGGCAAAAAAATTCTGGAACTGGTTACAAAATAAAGACATTTCAGAATTATCAAAACCACCAGAAATGCAGGAACAAATTATTCAATACTGTCACTGTCTGGCACAATTGACAATGATTTATCGTTCTTCCGGCATTAACGAAAACGCTTTCCGTCTCTTTATCGAAAAGCCAACTATTTTTGGCATTTCTGATGAACCTGATAAAGCGATACCAGCCCATAATGCACCAACATTAATCATCCTAACCCGCTTTGCCAATTGGGTTAATTCCCTAGGTGAAAAAGCCTCCTCTATTCTAACGGCTTTTGAAAATAAAACCTTAACCGCGGAACAATTAGCTAACTCCATGAATATTGATGTTAATTTACTGGAACAAGCCAATATTCAAGCACAAAATTACAACCAAGTTACTAAAGAAAATGCATTCTCCAATTGGCAATCTATCAACATTATTCTGCAATGGGCCAATGTAGCCAGTAATTTGAATATCTCCCCACAAGGTATTTCATCCCTGATAGCATTGGATTATATACAACCGACTCAAAAAACACCGACCTATGCCCAATGGGAAAGCGCAGCTATGGTATTAACTGCCGGGTTAGATCCCCAACAAACTCATACCCTGCACGTATTCCTAGATGAATCTCGCAGTACTGCATTAAGCAATTACTATATTGGCAAGATCGCTAATCGGGCAGCATCAATTAAAAGCCGTGACGATCTATACCAATATTTACTGATTGATAATCAAGTTTCCGCTGCAATAAAAACTACACGTATTGCCGAAGCCATTGCCAGTATCCAATTGTATGTCAACCGGGCGCTGGAAAATGTAGAAACCCACGCCGTTTCTGATGTTATAACCCGTCAATTTTTTATCGATTGGGATAAATATAATAAACGTTACAGCACCTGGGCTGGCGTTTCACAATTAGCCTACTATCCTGAAAATTATATCGATCCGACGATGCGTATCGGGCAAACGAAAATGATGGATACGCTACTACAATCCGTCAGCCAGAGCCAATTAAATGCCGATACAGTAGAAGACGCATTTAAATCTTACCTAACCTCATTTGAACAAGTCGCTAATTTGGAAGTCATTAGTGCGTATCATGACAATGTTAATAATGACCAAGGGCTAACCTATTTTATCGGACACAGTAAAACAGAAGTTAATCAATATTACTGGCGCAGCGTCGATCACAGTAAATTCAATGACGGTAAATTCTCCGCCAATGCCTGGAGTGAATGGAATAAAATTGACTGCGCAATTAATCCCTACCAAAGCACCATCCGCCCAGTTATCTATAAATCCCGCTTATATCTGATTTGGCTGGAACAAAAGGAAACAGCTAAACAAGATAAGGATAATAAAGTCATTACTGACTATTGCTATGAATTAAAATTGGCTCATATTCGTTATGATGGTACCTGGAATACACCAATAGCCTTTGATGTGAATAGCAAAATATCAGCATTAGAACTGACAAAGTCTCAAGCTCCCGGACTCTATTGCGCAGGTTATCAAGGGGAAGATACCTTGCTGGTAATGTTTTATAGAAAAGAAGATGAATTAGATGATTATAAAACTGCGCCAACGCAAGGATTATATATTTTCTCCGATATGTCTTCCAAAGATATGAGCAATGAACAACGCAACTCTTATCGAGATAATAGTTATACACATTTCGATACTAATAGTGTCATAAGAATAAATAACCGATATGCAGAAGATTATGAAATCCCTTCATTGATGAATCATAGCAATAGCCATGATTGGGGGGAATATAATCTCAGCCAAGTATACGGCGGAAGTATAGTTATCAATTACCAAGTTGCATCAAGTGATTTAAAAATCTATCTTTCACCAAAATTAAGAATAATTCATGATGGAAAAGAAGGCCGAGAACGTATTCAGTGTGACCTGATAAAGAAATATGGAAAACTGGGAGATAAATTTATTATTTATACAAATATAAATAAAAACCCGAATCACTCTAAAAATGATAAACTTATCTATCCCGTTTATCAATATCGTAATAATGACAAAGGACGTCTGCTATTTTATAGGAGCAATACAACTGGTACTGTAAGGGCTTGGTTCCCAACAACTAAAGAAGAAATAACCGCAACTACAAGTAGTAACCAAGATTGTATTATCGATACGATTAATAATGCAGATCTATTTAAAGCATATTTCTATATGGAAGATAAAGAGGGCCAGATTGCCACCGATATTAGTGGATCAATAGATATCAACACAGCAATTTCTTCTGAAAAGGTTCAAGTTACAATCAAAGCTGGCAAAGAATACTCTCTTACGGCGAATAAGGATGTCTCCGCTCAACCATCACCTAGCTTTGAAGAAATGTGTTACCAATTTAATATTCTCGAAATAGAAGGTTCTGACTTGAAATTTATTAATAATTTAGCCAATATTGATGTCACATTTACAGCCTTTGCAGAAAATAACCGTAATTTGGGCAAGGAACGTTTCAGTATCCCTGTCACCCGAAAGGTTAAAACCGATAACGCGCTAATTCTTTGCCATGACAAGAATGGCGCTCAATATATGCAATGGGGAGCCTATCACGTTCGCCTTAATACCCTATTTGCTCGCCAATTAGTTGAACGCGCCACAACAGGTATTGATACGATTCTCAGTATGGAAACTCAGAATATTCAGGAACCGATGATGGGAATAGGGGCTTATGTAGAACTCGTTATGGATAAATATGATCCTGATATCCACGGTACTAATAAATCATTTAAGATTATGTATGGTGATATTTTTAAATCAGGCGATTATTTTCCCATTTATCTAGGAACATTAAGCGATACTACACAAACAATTGTAAGATTATTCTTACCTCGCTTCGATGATGCTTATGGAGACAAAAACAATCTCTATGTTTACGCAGTTTATCAAAAAGTGGAAACAAATTTCATTCGATTTGTTAAAAAAGATAATAATGAACCCGCTATATTCGACACTACCTATAAGAACACGACTTTCCCAGGGCTTGTATCAGCCAGAGTAATACCAACTTTCACGGAACCAATGGATTTCAGCGGCGCCAACAGCCTCTATTTCTGGGAGCTGTTCTACTATACCCCAATGCTGGTTGCTCAGCGTTTACTACATGAACAAAACTTTGATGAAGCTAACCGTTGGCTGAAATATGTCTGGAGCCCAGCTGGCTATATTATTCGTGGCCAAATTAAAAACTATCACTGGAATGTGCGCCCGTTACTGGAAAATACCAGTTGGAACAGTGATCCTTTGGATTCCGTCGATCCTGACGCGGTGGCACAGCACGATCCAATGCACTATAAAGTAGCCACCTTTATGCGCACTCTCGATCTACTGATGGCACGCGGCGATCATGCCTATCGCCAACTGGAGCGGGATACGCTGAACGAGGCCAAAATGTGGTATATGCAGGCGCTGCACCTATTAGGTGAGAAACCCTATCTGCCGCTGAGTTCCACATGGAATGATCCACGTCTGGACAATGCCGCAAGTACTACCACACAAAAAGCATATTCCTACGCAATAACCACCCTACGGCAAGGCACGCAAATACCATCATTATCATTGCGCTCCGCTAATACCCTGACCGATCTTTTCCTGCCACAAATCAACGACGTTATGCTGAGCTACTGGAACAAACTGGAACTGCGCCTGTATAACTTGCGTCATAATCTCTCCATCGATGGTCAACCGCTCTATCTGCCGATGTATGCCACACCGGCCAATCCGAAAGCGTTACTCAGCGCTGCCGTTGCTACGTCTCAAGGCGGCGGCTCGCTTCCACAGCCATTTATGTCACTGTGGCGCTTCCCGCATATGCTAGAAAATGCCCGTAGCATGGTCACTCAACTCACACAGTTCGGTTCCACGTTGCAAAATATTATTGAACGCCAAGATGCTGAGGCCCTAAATGCTCTGCTGCAAAATCAAGCCAAAGAGCTGATATTAACGACGCTAAGCATTCAGGACAAAACCATCGAAGAAATAGATGCTGAAAAAACCGTGCTGGAAAAATCCAAAGCCGGAGCAAAATCGCGCTTTGACAACTACAGCAAATTATACGACGAAGATGTCAACGCCGGTGAGCGTCAAGCTCTGGATATGCGAATAGCTTCCCAAAGTATTACCGCCGGATTGAAAGGCTTGCATATGGCTGCTGCCGCACTGGAGATGGTACCTAATATCTACGGCTTTGCGGTCGGGGGAACGCGCTTTGGGGCAATTGCCAATGCCATTGCTATTGGTGGCGGGATCGCCGCAGACGGTCTATTAATTGAAGCGGAGAAAGTCTCTCAATCTGAAATATGGCGCCGTCGCCGTCAAGAGTGGGAAATCCAGCGTAATAATGCCGAAGCAGAGATGAAACAAATCGATGCTCAACTCAAATCGCTAACGGTACGCCGCGAAGCAGCCGTATTACAGAAAACCAGCCTGAAAACCCAACAGGAACAAACTCAAGCACAATTGGCCTTCCTGCAACGAAAATTCAGCAATCAAGCGCTATACAACTGGTTACGTGGTCGGTTAGCTGCCATTTATTTCCAATTTTACGATTTAGTCGTCGCCCGTTGTTTGATGGCAGAACAAGCTTACCGTTGGGAAACTAACGATTCCTCTGCACGCTTTATTAAACCGGGAGCCTGGCAAGGAACCTATGCTGGCCTGCTCGCTGGTGAAACTTTAATGTTAAATCTGGCACAAATGGAAGATGCCCATCTGAAACAAGAGCAACGCGCACTGGAAGTGGAACGCACGGTTTCTCTGGCGCAGGTGTACCAATCCTTAGGGGAAAAAAGCTTTGCTTTGAAAGATAAAATTGAAGCGTTGCTACAAGGAGGTAAAGAGACTGCCGCCGGTAACGACGGCAATCAATTGAAATTAACCAGCAATACGCTATCCGCGACACTAACCCTGCAAGACCTGAAACTCAAAGATGATTACCCAGATGACATGCAATTAGGCAAAACACGCCGCATTAAACAAATTAGTGTCTCCTTACCGGCACTATTGGGACCATATCAAGATGTTCAAGCTGTTCTGTCTTATGGTGGCGACGCCACCGGCTTAGCTAAAGGTTGTAAAGCCTTGGCGCTCTCCCACGGCCTGAATGACAACGGTCAGTTTCAGCTCGATTTCAACGATGGCAAATTCCTACCGTTTGAAGGGATCGATATTAATGACAAGGGGACATTAACGCTAAGTTTCCCCAATGCCACCAGTAAACAAAAAACCATATTACAGATGCTGACCGATATTATTCTGCACATTCGTTACACTATTCTCGAATAACCATCACCTGCAACAGGCCCTAATCAGGGCCTGTCATTAAAAATCATTTTACGTACCACCGTTATTTCAATTACCTCAATAGAAAAATTATCCTTATTATGTAAAAGGACTGAATTCAATTAACATAACAAAGGAAGTAAATGATGAAAAACATTGACCCAAAACTTTATCACCATACGCCTACCGTCAGTGTTCACGATAACCGTGGACTCGCTATCCGTAATATTAGTTTTCACCGCGCTACCGCAGAAACAAATACCGATACCCGTATTACCCGCCATCAATATAATGCCGGCGGATATTTGAACCAAAGCATTGATCCTCGCCTGTATGACGCCAAACAGACTAACAACTCCGTACAACCGAATTTTATCTGGCTGCATAATTTGACCGGCAATATCCTGCGAACAGAGAGCATCGATGCAGGCCGAACAATTACCCTCAACGATATTGAAGGTCGTCCGGTATTAACCATCAACGCAACCGGTGTCCGCCAAAACCACCTTTATGAAGATAACACCCTACCCGGTCGCCTGCTCGCTATCACCGAACAAGCACAGACAGAAGAGAAAACGACCGAGCGCCTTATCTGGGCCGGCAATACGCCGCAGGAAAAAGAACACAACCTTGCTGGTCAGTGTGTCCGCCATTACGATACCGCAGGGCTCACTCAACTCAACAGCCTTGCCCTGACCGGCGCCGTTTTATCACAATCTCAGCAACTGCTCGTCGATAACCAAGATGCCGATTGGACAGGTGAAGACCAAAGCCTCTGGCCGCAAAAACTGAGTAGTGATGTCTATACCACCCAAAATAGAACCGATGCCTCCGGGGCTTTACTTAGCCAAACCGATGCCAAAGGCAACATTCAGCGGCAAGCCTATGATGTGGCCGGGCAGTTAAAAGGTTGTTGGTTAACATTAAAAGGTCAGGCCGAACAAGTGATTATCAAATCGCTGACCTACTCCGCCGCCGGACAAAAATTACGCGAAGAGCACGGTAACGGGGTTATCACCGAATACAGCTATGAACCGGAAACTCAGCGGCTTATCGGCATTACCACTCGCCGTCCATCAGACGCTAAGGTGTTGCAAGACCTACGCTATCAATATGATCCAGTAGGCAATGTGATCAATATCCGTAACGATGCGGAAGCTACCCGCTTTTGGCGTAATCAGAAAGTGGTCCCGGAGAATAGCTATACCTATGATTCTCTGTATCAGCTTATCAGTGCCGCCGGGCGTGAAATGGCCAATATTGGTCAGCAAAATAACCAGCTTCCCTCCCCTGCTCTACCTTCTGACAATAACACCTACACTAACTATACTCGTACCTATAGTTATGACCGTGGCGGCAATTTGACGAAAATTCAGCATAGTTCACCAGCCACGCAAAATAACTACACGACGGATATAACGGTTTCAAATCGCAGCAACCGTGCAGTACTCAGCACACAGACCGGAGATCCAACCCAAGTTGATGCCTTATTTGATGCGGGAGGCCATCAAACCAACTTGCTATCCGGTCAAGTTCTAACTTGGACACCACGAGGCGAATTGAAACAAGCCAACAGTGCCGCGGGAAACGAATGGTATCGCTACGATAGCAACGGCATACGACAGCTAAAAGTGAATGAACAACAAACTCAGAATATCCCGCAACAACAAAGGGTAACTTATCTACCGGGGCTGGAAATACGTACAACCCAACATGGCAGCACCACCATAGAATATTTGCAAGTTATCACACTCGGTAAAGCCGGTCGCGCGCAAGTCCGAGTATTGCATTGGGAGAACGGTAAACCAGAAGATATCAACAACAATCAACTTCGTTACAGCTACGATAATCTTATTGGCTCCAGCCAACTTGAATTAGATAGCGACGGGCAAATTATTAGTGAGGAAGAGTATTATCCATTTGGCGGTACAGCGCTGTGGGCAGCAAGGAATCAAATTGAATCTAGCTATAAAACCATTCGCTATTCAGGTAAAGAACGGGATGCTACCGGGCTGTATTATTACGGCTACCGTTATTACCAACCGTGGGCGGGCAGATGGTTAAGTGCAGACCCGGCAGAAACAATTGATGGACTGAATTTATATCGCATGGTGAGAAATAATCCGGTGACACAATTTGATGTTCAGGGATTATCACCAGCCAACAGAACAGAAGAAGCGATAATAAACCAGGGTTCCTTTACAGGAATGGAAGAAGCCGTTTATAAAAAAATGGCAAAATCTCAAACCTTCAAACGTCAAAGGGTTATCGCTGCCCAAACAGAGCAAGAAGCCCATGAATTATTGACCAACAATCCCGGTGTAGATATTAGCCCTATTAAAAACTACACCACAGATAGCTCGCAAATTAATGCCGCGATAAGAGAAAACCGTATTACGCCGGCAGTAGAAAATTTAGATTCCACATTATCTTCCCTACAAAATAGACAAATGCGGATAACTTATCGAGTGATGACCTATGTAGATAATTCCACGCCATCACCTTGGCACTCGCCACAGGAAGGAAATAGTATCAATGTTGGTGATATCGTTTCAGATAACGCTTATTTATCAACATCAGCCCATCGTGGTTTTCTGAGTTTTGTCCACAAAAAAGAAACCAGTGAAACTCGATATGTCAAAATGGCATTTTTAACGAATGCTGGTGTCAATGTCGCCGCCGCATCTAAGTATAATAATGCTAGCGAAGAGCAAGTATTTAAGATGGATTTAGATGATTCGAGGAAAGGCTTCGTTGAAAAATTGAAAATAAGAGCCAGTGGACCACAAGCTGGACAAGCGGAAATATTGCTCCCGAGAGAAACACCATTCGAGGTTATTTCAATGAGGCATCAAGGTAGAGATACTTATGTATTATTACAAGATATTAATCAATCGGCTGCCACTCATAGGAATGTACGTAATACTTATACAGGCAACTTGACGTCATCCAGAGCAAATTGAGTTGGGTAAAATAGCCATTAATTAATATATATCCGTCATCTTTCAAGTTGCCTCTTTGTTGGCTGCACTTACTCACCCCGGTCACATAGTTATCTATGCTCCCGGGGACTCGCTCCCTTGCCGTCGCGATGCATCTTGAAATCTATAGGGTATAGTAATAGAAAATCCCCTGAAAAAATATTTTAGGGGATTTAATGATTTTACCGAAAACCATAAGAAGAAATTTACTTCATAATTTCCTTACTTATTTTAATTACATAAAAAACAATAAATATTCTAGCTATAAAAATAATTAACAAAACCTTCCGCAATCTATCCATTTAATCTATTTCTAAATAATTAAATCAGAAATAAATAAATTCAATGGCTCTTTATATTTATGTCTGAGAGTATAAGCACAATATTTCACTGATGGTGTTGGATACGATTTAAAATTTAAAAAGGTAATACCTTTATGAATATCAGCAGAACAAAGCACTTCATTAGGTGTCATTAAACTTATCGCGATACCTGATCTCACTAAATCCAACCGATGAGTAAAATCAGGAACAGTTAGCAAAGTTAAATTCTGGTACTTAGGTAGACAATTCAGTGGAGTAAAGCCGTCACATTGTTTCAAGAAAGCACTATTATGCTGAGCCAAAGGCAATGTGGATATAATATCATCAGCATGATTTTCCGATCCTAAAATATCATTAGCGATAGCAAGACGCAGCACCTGATAAGTTCCATCTATTCTTATAATATCATCGTTGTCAGGATAATGTTCAGTCGTCACATAGACAGTTATATCTTCTTTCATTAAAGAAGAAAATATTGCCTCTTTTCTTGCTGAATCATCAACCAGAAAATTGTTTTTTATGTAAATATCACGATAATGATAACGTTGCACCGCTCTTTTTATCACTGCCGAAATTTTATTAATATATTCTCCACTTGTCCCAATAATAAGTTTGCCGGCGTTCACTAATCTCCCATTTCTACGATAATGCCAATTATCCTCAACTCGTTGAATTCTCTCATAACACGGCAATAGCTCCTGATATAAGGCCATCCCTTCCTCAGTCAATTTAGTCCTTCCCGGCAATCTTTCAAACAATTGACAGCCCACACGTTGCTCCAATTGATATATGATCCTACTTAGGGGGGAAGGAGTAATACAAAGCGTATCCGCTGCTAAAGTGAATGACTCTCTTTTCGCCGATTCCATAAAATATTTCAAGTGCTTTGAACAAAATAGCATCATATATCCTTCTATTCTAATTAATTGTTCCATCCGAGATAGAATGGAATATTAACAATGAAACATTACAACAACTTTTCTTCTTTGCATTATTTAACATTGAAATATGCATTAACTGAGATTGAGTTTTATCATCTTTATTCTTAGCAGTTATCAAACATTTTTTATTATTGTTGCAAAATAAACGTAATTCACCCTTACATCACAATAATATTTCTAAATAAACACCACATGTTATTATTAAGAAAAAACAGGCAACATCAAAAATTTAATTAAATATTTCAATCGGTTGTAAAAACACTCATAATGTTCAACATAAAATAATCACATATTTAACATCAAGTAAATTACACAATCTATATTCACCATCACTGAACTTCACCCTTCTCGCACAGTTCATTATGTAAACAACAGAGTGCCATTTCCATTCAACGCTTATTAGAAAGTCAGTTGCAAATTTTGCATCTGCTTTTTTTGCAACAGCTATTTAAAGAAAACAGTGAGATAGTGATTCTCCGAGAGATCAAGATTAGGTCTATTTTTCATTCGCAAACTATTATCTCAGCGATTTCTCAAAACCTATCTTTGATTATCCCTTCTTCCGATGGAACGGAATCACTCTCTTATTGATCCATGATGTAAAAGCAACAAGGCTGTTTCATTTACTTTATGATTTAAAAGGAATAAATATGAACGAGTCTGTAAAAGAGATGCCTGATGTATTAAAAAGCCAGTGTGGTTTTCACTGTCTGACAGATATTAGCCACAGTTCTTTTAACGAATTTCATCAGCAAGTCTCTGCTCACCTCTCTTGGTCCGAAGCACACGACTTATATCATGATGCACAACAGGCCCAAAAGGATAATCGGCTATATGAAGCGCGTATTCTCAAACGCGCCAATCCTCAATTACAAAATGCCGTACATCTTGCCATCATCGCCCCTAATGCTGAACTGATAGGCTATAACAGTCAATTTGGCGGCAGAGCCAGTCAATATGTTGCGCCGGGTACCGTTTCCTCCATGTTCTCCCCCGCTGCTTATTTGACTGAGCTTTATCGTGAGGCACGCAATTTACACGCAAGTGGCTCCGTTTATTATCTGGAGACCCGCCGCCCAGATCTCAAATCAATGGCGCTCAGTCAACAAAATATGGATACAGAACTTTCCACACTCTCTTTGTCCAACGAGCTATTATTGGAAAGTATTAAAACTGAGTCTAAGCTGGATAATTATACAAAAGTGATGGAAATGCTCTCCACTTTCCGTCCTTCCGGCGAAACGCCTTATCACGATGCTTATGAAAATGTGCGTAAAGTTATTCAACTACAAGATCCTGGGCTTGAGCAATTAAATGCATCACCGACAATTGCCGGGCTAATGCATCAAGCCTCGCTATTGGGTATTAACGCTTCAATCTCACCTGAGCTGTTTAATATTCTGACGGAGGAGGTTACCGAAGGTAATGCTGAGGAACTTTATAAGAAAAATTTTGGTAATATCGAACCGGCCTCACTGGCTATGCCGGAATACCTTAAACGTTATTACAATTTAAGTGATGAAGAACTTAGCCAATTTATTGGTAAAGCCAGTAATTTTGGTCAACAGGAATATAGTAATAACCAGCTCATTACTCCAGTAGTCAACAGTAGTGATGGCACGGTCAAGGTATATCGGATTACCCGCGAATATACAACAAATGCTTATCAAGTAGACGTAGAACTCTTTCCCTACGGTGGTGAGAATTACCAGTTAAATTATAAATTCAAAGATTTCTGGAATGCCTCCTATTTATCCATCAAGTTAAATAATAAAAGAGAACTTATTCGAACTGAAGGAGCTCCTCAGGTCAACATAGAATATTCAGAACATATCACATTAAGTACCACTGATATCAGTCAACCTTTTGAAATTGGCCTAACAAGAGTACTTCCTAATACTAATTACGCCTATGCTGCCGCAAAATTTACCGTTGAGGAATATAACCAATACTCTTTCCTGCTAAAACTCAATAAAGCAATTCGCTTATCCCGTGCAACAGAATTGTCACCCACTATTCTGGAAGGCATTGTGCGCAGTGTTAATCCACAACTGGATATCAACACAGAAGTATTAGGTAAAGTTTTTCTGACTAAATATTATATGCAGCGTTATGCTGTTAATGCTGACACTGCCCTAATACTATGCAATGCGCTTATTTCACAACGCTCATATGATAATCAACCTAGCCAATTTGATCGCCTGTTTAATACGCCATTACTGAGCGGCCAATATTTTTCTACCGGAGATGAAGAGATTGATTTAAATCTAGGTAGCACCGGTGATTGGCGCAAAACCATGCTCAAGCGTGCATTTAATATCGATGATGTCTCACTCTACCGCTTGCTTAAAATTACCGACCATAATAATAAAGACGGAAAGATTAAAAATAGCCTAAAGAATCTTTCCAATTTATATATCGGGAAATTACTGGCAGAAATCCATCAATTAACCATTGATGAATTGGATTTATTGCTGGTTGCTGTGGGTGAAGGGGAAACTAATTTATCCGCTATCAGTGATAAACAATTGACTACCTTGATCAGAAAACTCAATACCATTACCGGCTGGTTACAGACACAGAAGTGGAGCGTGTTCCAGTTATTTATCATGACCGCCACCAGCTATAACAAAACGCTCACGCCTGAAATTAAGAATCTGCTAGATGCCGTCTACCATGGTTTACAAGGTTTTGACAAAGACAAAGCAGATTTACTACATGCCATGGCGCCCTATATTGCGGCCACCTTGCAATTATCATCGGAAAATGTCGCCCATTCAGTACTGCTTTGGGCAGATAAGTTACAGCCCGGCGACGGCGCAATGACAGCAGAAAAATTCTGGGACTGGTTGAATACTCAATATACGCCGGGTTCATCGGAAGCAGTAGAAACGCAGGAACATATCGTTCAGTATTGTCAGGCTCTGGCACAATTGGAAATGGTTTACCACTCCACCGGCATCAACGAAAACGCCTTCCGCCTGTTTGTGACAAAACCAGAGATGTTTGGCACGTCAACTGAGGCAATACCTGCACATGATGCCCTTTCATTGATCATGCTGACGCGTTTTGCAGATTGGGTGAACGCTCTAGGTGAAAAAGCCTCCTCGGTATTAGCGGCATTTGAAGCTAACACGTTAACAGCAGAGCAACTGGCTGATGCCATGAATCTTGATGCTAATTTGCTGCTGCAAGCCAGTACTCAAGCACAAAATCATCAACATCTTCCGCCTGTGACGCAAAAAAATGCGTTCTCCTGTTGGACATCTATCGATACTATCCTGCAATGGGTTAATGTCGCACAGCAATTGAATGTCGCCCCACAGGGTGTTTCCGCTTTGGTCGGGCTGGATTATATTCAATCAATGAAAGAGACACCGACCTATGCCCAGTGGGAAAATGCGGCAGGCGTGTTAACCGCCGGATTGAATTCACAACAGGCCAATACATTACACGCTTTTCTGGATGAATCTCGCAGTGCCGCATTAAGTACCTACTATATCCGTCAAGTTGCTAAGGCAGCGGCGGCTATTAAAAGCCGTGATGACTTGTATCAATACTTACTGATTGATAATCAAGTTTCCGCTGCAATCAAAACCACCCGGATCGCCGAAGCCATTGCCAGCATTCAATTGTACGTCAACCGGGCATTGGAAAATGTGGAAGAAAATGCTAATTCAGGGGTTATCAGCCGCCAATTCTTTATCGACTGGGACAAATACAACAAACGCTACAGCACCTGGGCGGGTGTTTCTCAATTAGTTTACTATCCAGAAAACTATATTGATCCGACCATGCGCATCGGACAAACCAAAATGATGGACGCATTACTGCAATCCGTCAGCCAAAGCCAATTAAACGCCGATACGGTCGAAGACGCCTTCATGTCTTATCTGACTTCGTTTGAACAGGTGGCTAATCTTAAAGTTGTTAGTGCATATCACGATAATATTAATAACGATCAAGGGCTAACCTATTTTATCGGCCTCAGTGAAACTGATACCGGTGAATATTATTGGCGCAGTGTCGATCACAGTAAATTCAGCGACGGTAAATTCGCGGCTAACGCCTGGAGCGAGTGGCACAAAATTGATTGTCCAATTAATCCTTACCAAAGCACGATTCGGCCAGTAATGTACAAATCCCGCTTGTATCTGCTCTGGTTGGAACAAAAGGAGATCACCAAACAGACCGGAAATAGTAAAGATGGCTATCAAACCGAGACAGATTATCGTTATGAGCTGAAATTAGCGCATATCCGTTATGACGGCACCTGGAATACGCCAATTACCTTTGATGTCAATGAAAAAATATCCAAACTAGGGCTGGCAAAAAATAAAGCGCCTGGGTTCTATTGTGCCGGTTATCAGGGTGAAGATACGTTGCTGGTGATGTTTTATAATCAACAGGATACACTGGATAGTTATAAAACCGCTGCAATGCAAGGGCTATATATCTTTGCCGATATGGCATCCAAAGATATGACCCCAGAACAGAGCAATGTTTATCGGGATAATAGTTATCAACAATTCGATACTAATAATGTCAGAAGAGTGAATAACCGCTATGCAGAGGATTATGAAATCCCTTCATCGGTAAATAGCAATAACAGTTATGGCAGAGGAGAATATAACCTCAGTATGGTGCATGGTGGAGATATTCCAATTATCCGTTACCAAGCATCATCAAGTGATTTAAAAATCCATATCTCACCTAAGTTAAGAATTACCTATGAAGGAGCTGATGAGCGAACTCGTCATCAATGCAACCTGATAAAAAAATATGGCAAATTGGGTGATAAATTTATTGTCTATACCAATCTGAGTGTCAATACACAATGGACATCAAATAAAAAGTTAATATACCCGGTATATCAATATAGTGGAAACACCACTAATAATAGTCAGGGTAGATTGCTGTTTTATCGGGATAACCAAATTGGTAAAGTAAGTGTCTTTCTTCCTAATTGGGGAAAAAGCCTATATTCAGAAGTTACCAATAGTGATAACGGCTATATTATAGACACTTCTAATCAAGAACCTTTATTTAAGCAATATCTCTATATGGAGGACACGAATAATGGGCTCCGTATTATTGCTACTGATGTCTATAACGCGGAAGAGATCAAAACTGCAATTCCTGCTGCAAAAGTTCAGATAACAGTAAAAGCGGGTAGCAAAGAACAAACTTTTACCGCGGATAAAGATGTCTCCGTTCAGCCATCACCTAGTTTTGATGAAATGTATTATCAATTTAATACCCTCGAAATAGATGGTACTGGTCTGAATTTTAATAATAATTCAGCCAGTATTGATGTCACCTTTACTGCATTGGCGGAGGATGGGCGCAAGTTAGGTTATGAAAGTTTCAGTATTCCTGTCACCCGCAAGGTGAGTACCGATAATGCCCTGACCCTTCACCATAATGAAAATGGTGCGCAATATATGCAATGGCAAGCCTATCGTACTCGCCTGAATACCCTATTTGCCCGCCAGTTGGTTGCACGCGCTACTACCGGAATCGATACAATTCTGAGTATGGAAACTCAGAATATTCAGGAGCCTGTTTTATGGAGTGATAATTTTACTGCAACATTACCAATATACGACTCAAGTCTTCATGGTAACAGCAAAAATATCACAATTATGTTAGGAAACAGTGAAAAACAATCTGATCAAAAAAATGTCATTTATCAGGGTGAACTAACAGATAAAAATCAATTAATTAATCTCTCTGAAACTTATATATCCGTAAAAGAGCGTAGTAACAATACAAAACCAGTGGATAATAAAGGGAACGATAGCTGGATTTATTTATTTGTAAAATATTCTGCTGATCCAATAAAAATTGGCGAGTTTTGGTTTAAGAATGGTACGAATTTTCAAGGTTATTATCCCAAAGGTAATGAAAAAAACCGTGATCCTATTTTTATAGAAAATCAAAAAACTGAACCGATGGATTTCACCGGCGCTAACAGCCTTTATTTCTGGGAACTGTTCTACTATACCCCGATGCTGGTTGCTCAACGTTTGTTGCATGAACAAAACTTTGACGAAGCTAACCACTGGCTGAAATATGTCTGGAGCCCATCCGGGTACATTGTCCACGGCCAGATTCAAAACTACCAGTGGAACGTCCGCCCGTTACTGGAAGACACCAGTTGGAACAATGATCCTTTAGATTCCGTCGATCCTGACGCGGTAGCACAACACGATCCAATGCACTACAAAGTCTCAACCTTTATGCGCACCCTTGATCTGTTGATAGCACGCGGCGATCACGCTTACCGCCAACTGGAGCGAGATACACTTAACGAAGCGAAGATGTGGTATATGCAAGCGCTGCATCTGTTAGGCGATAAACCTTATCTGCCGCTGAGTACCACATGGAGTGATCCACGGCTGGACAGAGCCGCTGATATTACTACCCAAAATGCTCACGCCAGCTCAATAGTCGCTCTGCGGCAGAGTACACCGGCACTTTTAGCATTGCTCAGCGCCAATACCCTGACCGATCTCTTCTTGCCACAAATCAATGAAGTGATGATGAATTACTGGCAGACATTAGCTCAGAGAGTATACAACCTGCGTCATAACCTCTCTATCGACGGTCAGCCGCTCTATCTGCCAATCTATGCCACGCCGGCAGACCCGAAAGCGTTACTCAGCGCGGCGGTTGCCACATCTCAAGGCGGAGGCAATCTACCAGAGCCATTTATGTCCCTGTGGCGTTTCCCGCACATGCTGGAAAATGCACGCAGCATGGTTAGCCAGCTCACCCAGTTCGGCTCCACATTACAAAATATTATCGAACGTCAGGACGCGGAAGCACTCAATGCGTTATTACAAAATCAGGCCGCAGAGCTGATATTGACTAACCTGAGCATTCAGGACAAAACCATTGAAGAATTGGATGCCGAGAAAGCTGTGCTGGAAAAATCCAAAGCAGGGGCACAATCGCGCTTTGATAGCTACAGCAAACTGTATGATGAAAACATCAACGCTGGTGAAAACCAAGCCATGACGCTACGAGCGTCCGCAGCCGGGCTTACCACAGCAGTTCAGGCATCCCGTCTGGCTGGCGCTGCGGCTGATTTAGTGCCTAACATCTTCGGCTTCGCCGGTGGTGGTAGCCGCTGGGGAGCTATCGCTGAGGCAACAGGTTATGTGATGGAATTCTCCGCTAATGTTATGAACACCGAAGCGGATAAAATTAGCCAATCTGAAACCTACCGTCGTCGCCGTCAGGAGTGGGAGATCCAGCGTAATAATGCCGAAGCGGAGCTGAAACAACTCGATGCCCAACTTAAATCGTTGGCAGTACGCCGTGAAGCCGCCGTATTGCAAAAAAACAGCCTGAAAACCCAGCAAGAACAGACCCAATCTCAACTGACCTTCCTGCAACGTAAGTTCAGCAATCAAGCGTTGTACAACTGGCTACGTGGCCGGCTGGCGGCGATTTACTTCCAGTTCTACGATTTGGCTGTCGCACGTTGTTTAATGGCAGAACAGGCTTACCGTTGGGAACTCAATGATGACTCTGCCCGCTTCATTAAACCGGGTGCCTGGCAAGGAACCTATGCCGGCCTGCTTGCTGGTGAAACTTTAATGCTAAGTCTGGCACAAATGGAAGATGCCCATTTGAAACGCGATAAACGTGCACTGGAGGTCGAACGCACAGTGTCGCTGGCCGAAGTTTATGCTGGGTTACCGCAAGATAAAGGCCCATTCTCCCTAACTCAGGAAATCGAGAAGCTGGTGAATGAAGGCTCAGGCAGTGCCGGCAGTGGTAATAATAATTTGGCATTTGGCACCGGCGCGGACACTAAAACCTCTTTGCAGGCATCCATTTCATTAGCTGATTTGAAAATTCGTGAGGATTACCCGGAATCCATTGGCAAAATCCGACGTATCAAACAGATCAGTGTCACCCTGCCCGCGCTGCTAGGACCCTATCAGGATGTGCAGGCAATATTGTCTTGCAGCGATAAAGCCGGATTAGCTAACGGTTGTGAAGCGTTGGCAGTTTCTCACGGTATGAATGACAGCGGCCAGTTTCAGCTCGATTTCAACGATGGCAAATTCCTGCCATTCGAAGGTATCGCCATTGATCAAGGCACGCTGACCCTGAGCTTCCCAAATGCATCAACGCCGGGCAAAGGTAAACAAGCCACTATGCTAAAAACCCTGAACGATATCATTTTGCATATTCGCTACACCATTAAATAACCATCCCAACGTACTAAAACAGGCTCCGAATCGGGGCCTGTAAGGAGTTTTCATGCAGAATTCACAGACATTCCGTGTTGCCGAGTTGTCATTACCCAAGGGCGGCGGGGCCATTACCGGTATGGGTGAAGCGTTAACACCCACCGGGCCGGATGGTATGGCTGCCTTATCCCTGCCATTACCCATTTCTGCCGGGCGTGGTTACGCCCCCTCACTCACTCTGAATTACAACAGTGGAACCGGTAACAGCCCGTTTGGTCTCGGTTGGGACTGCAACGTCATGACAATTCGTCGTCGCACCAGTACCGGCGTGCCGAATTACGATGAAACCGATACTTTTCTGGGGCCGGAAGGTGAAGTGTTGGTCGTAGCATTAAATGAGGGAGGTCAAGCTGATATCCGCAATGAATCCTCATTGCAGGGCATCAATTTAGGGGCGACCTTCACCGTTACCGGTTATCGTTCTCGTTTAGAAAGCCACTTTAGCCGGTTGGAATACTGGCAACCCCAAACAACCGGCACAACCGATTTCTGGCTGATATACAGCCCCGACGGACAGGTCCATTTACTGGGCAAAAATCCTCAAGCACGCATCAACAATCCACTAGATGCTACGCAAACAGCACAATATGTTAGCCAAACGGCACAATATATTAACCAAACGGCACAATGGCTGTTGGAAGCCTCGGTATCATCCCACGGTGAGCAGATTTATTATCAGTATCGCGCCGAAGATGAAACAGGTTGTGAAACTGACGAGCTCACAGCCCATCCGAACGCAACCGTCCAGCGCTACCTGCAAGCAGTACATTACGGTAACCTGACCGCCAGCGACGTTTTTCCCACACTAAACGGAGATGACCCACTCAAATCTGGCTGGTTGTTCTGTTTAGTATTTGACTACGGTGAGCGCAAAAACAGCTTATCTGACATGCCGCTGTTTAAAGCCACAAGCAACTGGCTTTGCCGCCAAGACCGTTTTTCCCGTTATGAGTATGGTTTTGAATTGCGCACCCGTCGCCTATGCCGCCAAATACTGATGTTTCACCGTCTACAAACCCTGTCTGGTCAAACAAAAGGAGACGATGAACCCGCTTTGGTTTCACGTCTGATACTGGATTATGATGAAAACGCGGTGATCAGCACGCTCGTTTCTGTCCGTCGAATAGGCCATGAGGACAACAACACCGTCACCTCACTGCCACCACTGGAGCTGGCTTATCAGCCTTTTGAGCCAGAACAAAAAGCACTCTGGCAACCAATGGATGTACTGGCAAATTTCAACACCATTCAGCGCTGGCAACTACTTGACCTGAAAGGAGAAGGTGTGCCCGGTATTCTGTATCAGGATAGAAATGGCTGGTGGTATCGATCTGCCCAACGTCAAGCTGGGGAAGAGATGAATGCGGTCACCTGGGGGAAAATGCAACTCCTTCCCATCATGCCAGCTTTGCAGGATAACGCTTCACTGATGGATATTAATGGTGACGGACAACTGGACTGGGTTATCACCGGGCCGGGGCTAAGGGGCTATCACAGCCAACACCCGGATGGTAGCTGGACACGTTTTACACCATTACATGCTCTGCCGATAGAATATTCTCATCCTCGCGCTCAACTTGCCGATTTAATGGGGGCTGGGCTATCCGATTTAGTGCTGATTGGTCCCAAAAGCGTGCGCTTGTATGCTAATAACCGTGATGGTTTTACCGAAGGACGGGAAGTGGTGCAATCCGGTGATATCACCTTGCCGTTACCGGGCGCCGATGCTCGTAAGTTAGTGGCATTTAGCGACGTACTCGGTTCGGGCCAAGCACATCTGGTTGAAGTGAGTGCAACTCAAGTCACCTGCTGGCCAAATTTGGGACATGGCCGCTTTGGTCAGCCAATCACATTGCCGGGATTCAGCCAATCTGCCGCCAATTTTAATCCTGATCGAATTCATCTGGCCGATTTAGATGGCAGCGGTCCTGCCGATTTGATTTATGTTCATGCTGACCATCTGGAGATTTTCAGAAATGAAAGTGGTAACGGTTTTGCAAAACCATTCACACTCCATTTTCCTGACGGCCTGCATTTTGATGATACTTGCCAGTTACAAGTGGCCGATGTACAAGGATTAGGGGCTGTCAGCCTGATCCTGAGCGTACCGCATATGGCGCCACATCATTGGCGCTGCGATCTGACTAACGCGAAACCGTGGTTACTCAGTGAAATGAACAACAATATGGGCGCTCATCACACCCTGCATTACCGTAGCTCTGCCCAATTCTGGCTGGATGAAAAAGCCGCAGCCTTAGCGACCGGACAAACACCGGTCTGTTACCTGCCCTTCCCGGTCCATACCCTTTGGCAAACAGAAACCGAGGATGAAATCAGCGGCAACAAATTAGTGACCACTTTACATTACGCTCACGGCGCTTGGGATGGACATGAGCGGGAATTTCGTGGCTTTGGTTATGTTGAGCAGACAGACAGCCATCAACTGGCTCAAGGTAATGCGCCGGAACGTACACCACCGGCACTCACCAAAAACTGGTATGCCACCGGAATCCCTGAGGTAGACAATACGCTATCCGCCGGGTATTGGCGTGACGATAAGCAAGCTTTCACCGGTTTTACGCCGCGCTTTACTCTCTGGAAAGAGGGCAAAGATGTTCCACTGACACCGGAAGATGACCATAATCGGTACTGGTTAAACCGGGCGCTAAAAGGCCAGCCACTGCGTAGTGAACTTTACGGGCTGGATGGCAGCGCACAGCAACAGATCCCCTATACAGTGACTGAATCCCGTCCACAAGTGCGCCAATTACAAGATGACACTACCGCTTCCCCGGTGCTCTGGGCTTCAGTCGTCGAGAGCCGTAGTTATCACTATGAACGTATTATCAGTGATCCCCTGTGCAATCAGGATATCACGCTGTCCAGTGACCTGTTCGGGCAACCCCTGAAACAGGTTTCAGTGCAATATCCCCGCCGCAATAAACCAACAACCAATCCGTATCCCGATACACTACCGGATACGCTGTTTGCCAGCAGTTATGACGACCAACAACAACTATTGCGATTAACCTGCCAGCAATCCAGTTGGCATCATCTAATCGGCAATGAGCTAAGAGTGTTGGGATTACCGGATGGTACACGCAGTGATGCGTTCACTTACGATGCTCAACATGTGCCTGTTGATGGTTTAAATCTGGAAGCTTTATGTGCTGAAAATAGTCTGATTACCGATGATAAACCACGCGAATACCTCAATCAGCAACGAACATTCTATACCAATGGGAAAATCGATGGAAAAAACCAAGCGCCACTGAAAACGCCGACACGACAAGCTTTAATCGCCTTTACCGAAACGGCGGTATTAACGGAATCTCTGTTATCCGCATTTGACGGCGGTATTACAGCAGATGAATTACCGGGAATTCTGACACAGGCCGGGTACCAACAAGAGCCTTATCTGTTCCCACGCACTGGCGAAAACAAAGTCTGGGTAGCTCGTCAAGGCTATACCGATTACGGGACGGAAGCACAATTTTGGCGTCCTGTCGCACAACGTAACACCCTGTTAACTGGGAAAACAACCCTGAAATGGGACACCTACTACTGTGTCATCACTCAAACCCAAGACGCTGCTGGTTTGACTGTCTCAGCCAATTATGACTGGCGTTTTCTCACACCTGTGCAACTGACTGATATCAATGATAATGTGCATCTCATAATCTTGGATGCACTAGGACGCCCTGTCACGCAACGTTTCTGGGGAATCGAAAATGGTGTGAAAACAGGTTACTCTTCACCAGAAGAAAAACCATTCTCTCCACCAATCGATGTCAATACCGCCATTAATCTGACCGGGCCACTCCCTGTCGCGCTGTGTCTGGTCTATGCACCAGACAGTTGGATGCCACCATTCAGTCAGGAAACCTTCAACACATTAACGCAGGAAGAGCAGAAAACGCTGTGTGATTTACGGATTATCACGGAAGATTGGCGTATTTGCGCACTAGCTCGCCGCCGTTGGCTACAAAGTCAACAAGCCGACACACCATTGGTTAAACTGTTAACCAACAGCATCGGTTTACCTGCCCATAACCTTACGCTGACCACAGACCGTTATGACCGCGATTCTGAGCAACAAATTCGCCAACAAGTCGCATTCAGTGATGGTTTTGGCCGTTTGTTGCAAGCGTCTGTACGGCATGAGGCAGGCGAAGCCTGGCAGCGCAACCAAGACGGTTCTCTAGTGACCAAAATGGAAGATACCAAAACGCGCTGGGCAGTCACGGGACGCACTGAATATGATAATAAAGGGCAGACGATACGAACTTATCAGCCCTATTTCCTCAACGACTGGCGGTATATCAGCGATGACAGTGCCAGAAAAGAGGCTTATGCGGATACTCATATCTATGATCCTGTTGGACGAGAAATCCGGGTTATCACTGCAAAAGGCTGGCTGCGACAAAGCCAACATTTCCCGTGGTTTACCGTGAGTGAGGATGAAAATGATTTGTCCGCTGACGCGCTCGTGTAATTGAATCAATATTCGCTCGTTTAATATTAACGAGCGGATATAATAAATAAGAAACTGCATTGTGAGTTCTAAATAGAGGAACCGGATATTTTATTGCCTTTTATTTCATAGGTAATAAAATTCAATTCCTGTAAAAATCTGTCATCATGAGAACTAAAAATAACAACTTTCTCTTCTGCAAGAGAAATCAATAATTCAATTAAAAATGTTATATACCCTATGGATTTCAAGTTGCATCGCGACGGCAAGGGAATGAATCCCCGGGAGCATAGATAACTATGTGACCGGGGTGAGTAAGTGCAGCCAACAAAGAGGCAGCTTGAAAGATGACGGGTATAGAATCTGAATCAAGGCCATTTGTTGGCTCATCAAAAATATAAACATCTGCATCGATAATAAAAGCTGACGTCAATAAAAACTTCTTTTTTACCCCAAGTGACATTTGCCCATACTCAATACCAGAATAATTAGATATACCAAAACCATTTAAATAGTAATCTAATTGATGCTTTAGATTACTTTTCCTATAACGCTGACTTAAATTAATTACATCCATTCCAGTAATAAAATTATAAAAATTAACATTATCCGATATATAAAAGCCATGCCGTTGCAAATTAAATCGGTGCTTCTCTCCCTTTTTTATAAAATTAACTCTTCCTTTTTTAACCTTATTTACGCCAGCAATACTTGAAAGAAAAGTCGTTTTACCCGCCCCATTAATTCCCGCAATACGGTTTAATCCAACACAAAAATTACAATTAACTGCTGAAAAAACAGTCTTACCATTAATAACAACTTCTAACCCAGTAACTTCAAGCATAAATAACCCCTAAAAATAACGTAAAAATAAAATAACACCAACAATAATAATTTTCGTGTATTGCGTTCTCAACAGAGAAATAAAAGAAACAATAATAATTCGAGGCAGAAAAACAGCGACAATTTATTGAATATTAAGTTCATATTACTTTCCCATACACTCTTTTATATATATCACGAGCTATAGATATTTCATCAATAATAGTAGTATAATCTTCAACATTAGAATCTCTTTCAATTATAACACCACTGACATCCGTTTTTGAAAGTGCAAACTCATATAATTCCCACACTTCACTCCATATATCATTAGCATGAGTGTCTATAATCATATCAAATTTATATGCCCCACCAGCCAAATGAATTTCTACAACATGATCTAATGGTAGTTTTAGCAAAAATTCTTTCGGGTCATAATTATGATTTATTGAATTAATATATAAGTTATTAATATCCAACAACATGCCACAATCACTACCTTTAATTATTCTATTTATAAATTCAATTTCTGACAAATCAGACAAAGGCATTTCATAATAATAAGTAATATTTTCAATGATAAACCTATCACTAACTTGTGATTTTATTTTCTTTATTTTTTCTATTATTTTACATGCATTTTCAACTGAGAAGTGTATTGGCATTAAATGCCCAACCTCAATATCTCCATGCCGTGTTGCTGATAAATGATCACTATACCATTTAGGTTTTTTATCATTAACAACTTGCTTTAATTTATTTATATATTCACTATCCAAGCTCTCCTCACTTCCCAATGACATATCAAGACCATGAAATATAATTGGCACTTCGTTACAACATTTTTCTAAATAAGTATCTTCCTTATCCCAAAAAATTTTCTCAGAATGTACTTCAAGAACATCAATATGTTGAATATTTTTATAAATTTCTTTCGAAAAAGATGACTTATAGTTAACACCAATACCAAGCTTTTCATATTTACTCATTGAGAATATCCTTAGCACTAAGAAAGATTAAACCATTTTAATTTAGCATTTTAAGAGAGGATATGAAGGTATCTCTGTCGATATCATAACATTCATTTACCTCATTAAATATATCACTAGCTAATATTACATTCTTACACGATAAAATAATATGACAGATAACATCACCTATTATACATGAGATAATTTCTCTGGATTTGTTTTTCTTATAAAACATAATATTACTTTCTCTTTCCATTAAATTTTCTTTCAAAACACCAGGAAGCTCTCCCTTATGAAGAAGATCTAGTAATACACTAATATTTTTAGTAAATTTTTTCACTCTCACTGTTGGATGAGAAATAACAAATACTTTTTCCAGAGGAGCTATATCAATCTTTGGTGTATAATCTATCCAATTATCATTCGTATTTTGAAGATCAATTATAAGGCTGTTCTTTTCTTTCTCATATAATGCAATTAGTTTTAAATAAGGTTTCATAATTAATATTTATAATATAATATTAGATTGATATTATATTATGTCAAATTTTTATCTAAGAGTTATTATGATCAAATAATGACCATAACTATTTAAAAATAAATAGATTATAAGCCAAAGTGAAAATTTCAAAATTACAACATGAAAAAATTTCATGTTATCTTATCAGTATTGATAAGTGAAATCGCTTGCGGAACTAAATAGCCTCAGATCTTTTTAAAAACAGTCAATTCAAAGGTACGTAGACTAGACTTGCTTTTTGATCGGAAGGTATAAGCGATCAATCCGGCTATCACCTCCAATAGAAAATTTATCAAATTACGATATCTTGAATGTTTCATTTAAGCAATGCGTTTTAACTAAACAAATACTGCCTCAACCAAATAGCGTTTTCTCTGCATTAACGATGAGATACAAGTGATTCGCTATTTAATCACCATCGACATATCAAATTAGCTAACCACTTGTTTTACCAATAGTTGGCCGATCATACCCACTATCTGATGCCTTAAATTCTATTAATACAATCTCAAAAATTACCAACGCGTTTGCATTTATAACATCTCAACAAATCGCTTTACCCGCCTGTTTAGTGATAAGGTCTTTTGGCTGTTGCCGTAACTTAAATTATTTTAAAGATTAACACCGTATAAGGAGTTCAAATATGAGCATTTATCATTCTGCAATTGACCAAAAAACACCATCGATCAGTGTATTAGATAATAGGAAGTTAAATGTACGTTCTTTAGAATATCTACGCACTCAAGCTGATGAAAACAGTAATGAATTAATCACTCTCTATGAGTTCAATATGCAAGGATTTCAGGTAAAAAGTACCGATCCTCGTAAGAATAAAAACCAAAGCGGCCCGAATTTCATTCGCGTCTTTAATCTTGCGGGTCAGGCTCTACGTGAAGAAGGGGTTGATGGTGGCCGAACTATCACCCTCAATGATATTGAAGGTCGCCCGGTATTGACCATCAATGCAATCGGTGTCCGCCAAAACCATCGTTACGAAGATAACACCTTACCCGGTCGCTTGCTTGCTATCACCGAACAGACGCAGGAAGAAGAGAAAACCACCGAGCGTCTTATCTGGGCCGGCAATACGCAGCAAGAAAAAGATTACAACCTTGCCGGTCAGTGTGTCCGATATTACGATACCGCAGGACTCACTCAACTCAACAGCCTTTCTCTAACCGGCGTTGTGCTATCACAATCTCAACAACTGCTCGTCGATACCCAAAATGCCGACTGGATAGGTGAAGACCAAAGCCTCTGGCAGCAAAAACTGAGCAGTGATATCTATACCACTGAAAATAGTACTAATGCCACCGGAGCTTTACTTATCCAGACCGATGCCAAAGGCAACATCCAGCGATTGGCCTATGATGTAGCCGGGCAGTTAAAAGGCTGTTGGTTGACACTCAAAGGTCAAGCCGAACAAGTGATTATCAAATCTCTGACTTATTCTGCCGCCGGACAAAAATTACGCGAAGAGCACGGTAACGGGGTTATCACCGAATACAGCTATGAACCAGAAACCCAACGGCTTATTGGTATCACCACCCACCGTCCATCAGACACCAAGGTGTTGCAAGACTTACGTTATCAATATGATCCGGTAGGCAATGTGATCAATATACGCAATGATGCGGAAGCTACCCGCTTTTGGCGCAATCAGAAAGTGGTCCCGGAGAATAACTATACCTACGATTCCTTGTATCAGCTTATCAGTGCCACCGGGCGTGAAATGGCCAATATAGGTCAGCAAAATAACCAACTGCCCTCCCCTACACTACCTTCCGACAACAATACCTACACTAACTATACTCGCGGCTACAGCTATGATCACAGCGGTAATCTGACACAAATTCGGCACAGCTCACCGGCTACCCAAAATAACTACACCACCGCTATCACCATTTCGAATCGCAGCAACCGAGGCGTTCTCAGTACGCTGACAACAGATCCCAATCAAGTGGATACGTTATTTGATGCCGGTGGTCACCAAACCAGTTTATTACCCGGTCAGACGTTGGTCTGGACATCACGAGGAGAGCTAAAGCAGGTCAATAACGGTCCAGGAAATGAATGGTACCGCTACGGCAGCAACGGAATGAGGCAACTGAAAGTGAGTGAACAGCAAACCCAGAATACTACGCAACAACAACGGGTAATCTATTTGCCGGGGCTAGAATTACGCACAACTCAGAACAGCACCACAACAACAGAAGAGTTACACGTCATCACATTAGGTGAAGCAGGTCGCGCACAAGTACGGGTGTTGCACTGGGAGAACAGTAAACCAGAAGGTATCAACAACAATCAGCTACGTTACAGCTACGATAATCTGATCGGTTCCAGCCAGCTTGAACTAGACAATCAAGGGCAGATTATTAGTGAGGAAGAGTATTATCCATTCGGCGGAACAGCGCTGTGGGCAGCAAGCAGCCAAATAGAAGCTAACTATAAAACTATTCGCTATTCAGGCAAAGAGCGGGATGCTACCGGGTTATATTATTACGGTTACCGCTATTATCAACCGTGGTCAGGCAGGTGGTTAAGTGCAGATCCGGCAGGGACAATTGATGGTCTGAATCTATACCGAATGGTGAGAAATAATCCTGTGAGTTTTCAGGATGAAAATGGATTAGCGCCAGAAAGAGGAAAATATACTAAAGAGGTGAATTTCCTTGATGAATTAAAATTTAAATTGGCAGCCAAAAATTCACATGTTGTTAAATGGAATAAAAAAGAAAGCAATTATACAAAAAATAAATTATTGAAAGTGGTTCGGGTCGGTGATTCCGATCCGTCGGGTTATTTACTCGGTCACGAAGAATTGTTAAAGGGTATAGAACAAAGTCAAATAATATATAGTCGACTTGAAGAAAATCCATCCCTTTCAGAAAAATCAAAGACCAATCTTTCTTTGGGATCTGAAATATCCGGTTATATGGCAAGAACGATAAAAGATACGATATCAGAATATGCAGAAGGGCATAAGTATAGAAGTAATCATCCAGATTTTTATGCAGAAACAGATTTCTTTGCTTTAATGGATAAAAGCGAAAAAAATGATTATTCCGGTGAGAGAAAAATTTATGCCGCAATGGAGGTTAAGGTTTATCATGATTTAAAAAATAAACAATCAGAATTACATGTCAACTATGCATTGGCCCATCCCTATACGCAACTTAGTAATGAAGAAAGAGCACTGCTGCAAGAAGCAGAACCCGCTATTGCAACCAATAGAGAATATAATTTCAAAGGCGTTGGCAAATTCCTGACAATGAAAGCAATTAAAAAATCATTGAAAGGGCAGAAGATCAATAGGATATCAACAGATGCTATTAATGTTCGCTCTGCGGCTATCGCTGAGAATTTAGGAATGCGGAGAGCTTCATAAATTTGGTAATAGGATTTCAAATAGAAGATAATATTATTTACTGAGTATCGTTCCCCCTGAATGCAAATTCAGGGGGTAATCAATAAACATCTTTGAAAACAAGCCATAAATAAAAGTTTATTTTATGGCTTGTTCCCAGATGCAGATTTTTTTATCCTACCTTTATATTCCAATGTATCAGCTATTATTAAATTCATACAGCCGCCTCTAAAACCAAAATCTAAATAACGTCCTTATTTCGTTCAGAACAGTTAAAACTGCCCCTCCCAATCAACAACTGATGGCTCTATAAAAGGTTCGGTTCCACAACCACTTACACTTGGGGCTCCAGTATTGGTGATGGTCATGATTTTAAAAACGGTCGTCAACTTGCAGCTTAACTCAGGTTAACACCATCTCAATACAGTAGTGGAGGTAAATCGCGCCTAAGGAATATTATAAAATTAGGATGTTGTAACCCGATCACACAAGTGATTAATATTCAACACATACTTAATATATTATTATTTATACCCGTTATCTTTCAAGTTGCCTCTTTGTTGGCTGCACTCACTCACCCCGGTCACATAGTTATCTATGCTCCCGGGGATTCGCTCCCTTGCCATCGCAATGCATCTTGAAATCCATAGGGTATATAATAAATGAAATTATAAAACAAAAATCTCTTATATATTGTTTTGTTTTTTACATCATATTTCATGTATAAATAAATCCAAACATTTTAAAATTTAAATTTTAAAGAATAAAAACCCATATTTAACTTACAATACAAAATTTAACACAAAAATGATTTCATTAAATCAATACTTGGGTTTTTAGTTATTGCCTCAAATTAATAAATTTATTATTTCTCTTATGTATTCTCACATATGTGGAATACATTAACATTAATCTTTTAACATAATGGAGCAAATCATGGACAAGAAAACAAATAGTACTCCTAGCCCCGCTGCCAAGCAGAAAGCCAAGGTCGTTATCAAACCGAAAAGTGATCGTCCTATTCTGATGGCAGCTCACCTGTAATCCCTCCTAAACAGTCAGCCAGCAAGCTGACTGTTTTTATTTTTGGTAGAGAATACTATGGAAAAAAATAACTACGCTATATTCGGCCATTTGGAAAAAAATGACAGTGGTTTCGTATTCAGCGATAAATATATAACCTTCGACGTTGAAAATCTTTCCGGAAATATTAATGACTGGAATGCGGTACTCAACGCCTGCGACGGGAATACTCCGCTGAAAAACATCCTGGAGAAGCACCCAAAAATTCACGGTGAAGAAGCCACTGAGTTTCTGAATGCTCTGGTGAACAATAAGATTGGTTATATCAATAACTCTGGTGAAGAATTTGTATCCGGTGATGAAGCAATACTGATTCTCGAAGATCTCCAGGCGAACCTGCTTTATTCTATGCTCTATAAGAATAAATTCTGGCAAACGATGCAATCCCCACAGGATGTGCCAGAAAAAGTCTATTACGGTATGGCAATTGAAAACTATCACTTCCTATTCCGTGAAAGCTGGTTTGACTCTCCGGTTCTGAGTTACCTGCCTTCAACGAAGGCCAGGCTCATTATGAATGAGTTTTACGGCGAGGAGTACGGACATGATGAACTTATTCTGAGTGCACTAAATCCATTTAGGTATTGCAAGGGAAGACATGGCAGAAACCCTGCCGCTTCCTGAGACTCTGTCTCTCTGTGATGCCCTGGCCTACTGGTCAGCAAACGATCCGCTGTTCTTCTTCAGCATCATGGATATCCTCGAAGGAAAAGATATTAAAGTAAACAGCTATATTTTGGCGATGGAAAGCAGCGGAAAAATTCCGCCTGACTTTATTAAGCCAATTAAGGCACACGCAAATATTAATATTGAAGCCGAACATGGAATTCTTACCCGTGAATTCTTTCATGAAATCCCTGTTGTCCGTTACGACCAGATGAAGAGTATGATTGCGAATACCCAACTCTTCGTTGAGCTTTACGATGATTTTCACAGTGCTGTCTGGAATTATTACTCAGACGATAGCAAACCTCTACTTCGTCGCCTGTCAGATATTTAATTTAACGGAGCCCGTCATGCAGACTTCACCCCAACGTTTCATTACTCCACGTTTTCGAGATGGCGTGCAATACGCCCGCCACGGAGAAGACTACCGTCAGCAGGGAATGGTGCTTTCTCTCGATAAGAAAGATAATTCACTCGGCAATTTTCTCTCTGATTTGAAGGCTGGAGGGAAAACTCAGGCCGAACTAAAAGCGGCTCATCCAGTATTATCTGACGAAATAGAAGATATTATTGAACAGCTCGACAGCCATTATCTTCTGACAGAAAGTCATTATCCAAACATCAGCGGTACCCTGTCAGGCAAACAATTTGCTAATCAGCTTAAACGATATTCACGTGTATGGCATGCGCAGCTGGGTACTTCGGCACTCTATACTGCTATGAGTGAAGGACGAGCTACCCGTTCCCAGCTCATTAGTTTTGCTATCGAATATTATCATATCGTCAAAGCCGCGCCGTTTATCATTGCCTCAGCGATGTCTCATAAATGCCCAGATCCCGTTTTTCAGGGAATAAAACAGCTTTTTCTCGAAGAACACGATCATGAAACTCTGCTGCTGAAAGCACTCTCAGCAGCTGGGATCCCGGAGGAACAGGTTAAGGAAACAACTCCCCTTTCCAGCACGTTTTCCGTTTTCTGTACCCTCGGCACATTCGCGCGTCAGCACCTTCTGAGCTTCATCTCCGCACTATTCTTGTTCGAAGAACCTTATCCAGAATTTAACGATGTCTTCGTAACCACTTGCCAGTCACTCGATCTTCCTGAAAAATTCTGGAAACCAATCATCGACCATTCAGCTATCAATGAGGAAGGTGGTCATCATCTCATCACCGATGAGCTGCTGGAGCATATTTCAGCCATCTCCGCGGAAGAAACTCGCGTCACATTGGTTCACATCATGACGTTGCTGGAAACCATGAAGATATGGGATGCACAGATATGCAGTAGCTATGAATCCGCCCTGAATCTACGCATTTTCGTGTAAGAACCGGCCATAGAACAATAGAGTTTAAATCATTATGTCAAATCGGCGCTCCATGCCCCAATTCTTGAAAAAAGGTCAACATGTTCAGGCATCCATTTGATTCCCCGCCTGAATGGGTTCGCTGGCATGAATGGAGACTACATGAAGGAATGTCTATCTCACCATTGACTGATTCTTTTCACCGGCATACTCGATCAGCGCATATCACACGTGCTGTCTCTCACAGGAGTGTCATGTCGTTCTGTTCCCTCTGAATGAAAATTCAGAGGGAACTCTTTCGTTAATTACAACACATCAACCGCATTCAATTCTTTGAAAGCCTGTTCCAGACGGGCAGTCATAGAAACCTGACCGGCACGCAACCATACCCGTGGATCGTAGAATTTCTTATTAGGTTTATCTGCGCCTTCTGGATTGCCTAACTGGCCTTGCAGATAGCCTTCGTTCTTTTTGTAGTAGTTGAGAATACCTTCCCAAGTCGCCCATTGGGTGTCAGTATCGATATTCATTTTAACAACGCCATAACTGACCGCTTCTTTAATCTCTTCCGCGGTAGAACCAGAACCGCCGTGGAAAACAAAATCCAAGCTGTTATGTGGCAGATTGAATTTCTCAGAAACATAGTCTTGAGAGTTACGCAAAATTTTTGGCGTCAGTTTAACGTTACCCGGCTTATAAACACCATGAACGTTACCGAAAGAAGCCGCAATAGTGAAACGTGGGCTGATAGCATTCAGTTTCTCATAAGCATAAGCAACATCTTCCGGTTGAGTGTACAGCGCAGAGCTATCCATATGGCTGTTATCAACGCCATCTTCTTCCCCGCCAGTACAACCCAGCTCGATTTCCAGCGTCATATCGATTTTTGCCATACGAGCCAGATAATGGCCGCAAATCTCAATATTCTCTTCCAGAGATTCTTCTGACAGATCGATCATGTGAGAAGAGAATAAGGGTTTACCCGTCGCTGCGTAATGCTTTTCACCTGCATCTAACAGGCCATCAATCCACGGCAGCAATTTACGCGCGCAGTGGTCAGTATGCAGGATCACAGGAACACCATAATATTCAGCCATCTGATGAACATGGTGAGCACCAGAAATTGAACCCAGAATAGCCGCTTGTTGACCTTCAACTTTCAAACCTTTACCGGCAATAAAAGCTGCGCCGCCGTTGGAGAACTGAATGATCACAGGAGAACGAACTTTGGCAGCGGTTTCCAATACGGCATTGATTGAATCAGTACCTACACAGTTGACCGCAGGCAAAGCAAAGTTGTTTTCTTTAGCTATAGCGAACACTTTTTGAACATCATCACCAGTGATGACACCCGGTTTTACGAAATCAAAAATTTTAGACATGTTACGTGGGTCCTGTTTAGAGCGGGTAGCCAACCAACCGGCCGCTACCCGTCATGACTTAATTACTGTTTTGCACGTTCTTCCAACATCACAACCGCAGGCAGTTTTTTCCCTTCCACGAACTCAAGGAAAGCTCCACCACCCGTAGAAATATAAGAGATTTTGTCAGCAATACCGAACAGGTCGATCGCTGCCAGCGTATCGCCGCCGCCAGCGATAGAGAAAGCATCACTATCAGCAATGGCGCGCGCGACAATTTCCGTTCCTTGACGGAAATTAGGGAATTCAAATACACCAACCGGGCCATTCCATAGAATCGTTTTGGCGTTTTTCAGAATATCCGCCAGCCGTTGAGCAGATTCATCCCCCAGATCGAGGATCTGCTCATCATCTTTAATATCGCGGGTAGATTTCAAGGTTGCTTCGGCTGTTTCAGAGAATTCTGTCGCCACACGAACATCGGTTGGCACCGGAATATCACAGCTTATCAGCAATTTCTTCGCTTCCGGGAGCAAGTCGTCTTCATAGAGAGAACGACCGACATTGTGGCCTTCCGCGGCAACAAAGGTATTGGCGATACCACCACCAACAATCAGTTGGTCAGCAATTTTAGACAGCGTATCCAAAACGGTCAGCTTGGTTGAAACTTTAGAACCACCGACGATAGCCACCATTGGACGAGCTGGATTATCTAACGCTTTACCTAATGCCTCTAACTCTGCGGACAACAAAGGACCGGCACAGGCCACAGGAGCAAACTTAGCCACTCCGTGGGTAGAAGCCTGTGCACGATGAGCAGTACCAAATGCATCCATGACATAAATATCACACAGGGAAGCATATTTTTTAGCCAGAGTTTCGTCGTCTTTCTTCTCACCTTTATTAAAGCGAACGTTCTCCAGCACAACCAGTTCACCTTCCGCGACATCCACGCCTTCCAGATACTCTTTTTCCAGTCGAACGGGGGAAGATAATTTCTCTTCTAGATAGTCTACTACTGGTTTCAGCGAGAATTCTTCATTGTATTCGCCTTCAGTAGGGCGGCCAAGGTGAGAAGTGATCATGACTTTGGCACCCTGTTTTAATGCTGCCTCAATGGTCGGTAAGGAAGCACGGATACGCGCATCAGAGGTGACTTTGCCATCTTTTACCGGAACGTTCAGGTCAGCGCGGATCAAAACACGCTTACCCGCCAGATCTAAATCGGTCATCTTAATTACAGACATGGTGAATCCTCTCATTGATTCTCTAAATTATTTAATCTTGAGCCGTGTGCGGATCTATTATGGACCGTCGATCAACAACAGATCATTTGAAACCCATAGCAGCCATTGCTAACGTTGTATCCAACATTCGGTTAGCAAATCCCCACTCATTATCACACCAGACTAATGTCTTAATCAGATGTTGCCCACTGACTCGCGTTTGTGTGCCATCAACAATCGCGCTGTGGGGATCGTGGTTAAAATCCGTTGAGACTAACGGCAATTCGGTATAGTCAACTATACCACGAAATGAAGTAGCTGCTGATTTTTGCATTAATTCGTTGATTTTCTTAACAGTTACTGAAGATTTTACCGTAACACTCAAATCGATAGCTGTAACGTTAATCGTTGGTACACGCACGGAGATAGCTTCAAAACGGTCACAGAACTTTGGAAAAATCCGGGTTATCCCTGCGGCCAGCTTAGTATCCACCGGAATGATAGACTGACTAGCAGCCCGAGTACGCCGTAAATCTTTGTGATAAGCATCAATCACCGGTTGGTCATTCATTGAGGCATGAATGGTTGTCACTGTACCCGATTCAATCTCAAATTCATCATCCAATAATTTAATGATGGGAATAATGCAATTAGTGGTACAGGAAGCATTGGACACAATGCAATCCTCTGCTGTCAGTAAGTGCTGATTCACACCATAAACCACAGTCGCATCTAAATCATTACCCCCCGGATGAGCAAACAGCACTTTTTTGGCGCCACTGGCAAGATGTGCCTCGCCATCAGCTCTGCTGCCATAAATCCCACTGCAATCAAGAACAATATCAATCCCCAGTTCTTGCCAAGGCAACATCGATATATCAGGTTGATGAAACAAGCGAATATTATCATCACCAACCTGCAACACATCATTATTCAGACGCACATCCCAAGCAAAACGGCCGTGACTAGAGTCATATTTCAGCAAGTGAGCAATTCCTTCGGCATCTGCCAGCTCATTAACAGCAATAACCGCAATTTCAGCTCGACGTCCAGACTCATAAAGAGCACGTAAAATACTACGCCCTATTCTGCCGAAACCGTTTATTGCTACCTTAATTGTCATGTTACTCCCTGAATATAGTTATTACTACGCAACCGCTTAGAATAACCGACTCAATCACTCATGTACTGATTGTTTATCACAAAATTATTAAAACCAAGCACAAAAAACCGCTTCAGATAACAAAATGAAACGATTCAGCTATAAATAATGAGGTTACGGGAAAAGGAAATTGATAGCAATAATAATCGAATAGTAATAGTAAAAAGTGATCAACCTACGAAGTGAAAATATCGAACTTTAAGCAGAAAGAAACAATCCCACAGTTATTTACTCACAACTGCGACATTGATCATCAATATCACTTGTTGAAATATTGACATCTAATCTCAATAAGTGGAAACTGGTTGTCGTTTTTTGATGTATTTAAGGAAAAGGAAGTAAATCGTGTCAACCGAGAAAACTTCAGCGTTTGAGGTATTCACTGAGATCACATTGGCGGTATTTCGGCTCAACGCCCTACTGCTCTCTAAAGGGGATCAGCTCGTTGCCCCGTTGGGAATCACGAGTGCGAGATGGCAAGTACTTGGCGCGATTGCGCACGTACCACATCCACTTACCGCGCCTCAGATTGCCGCCGCAATGGGTATCACACGCCAAGGAGTGCAAAAGCAGTTGAATCTCGGGCTGAATTCAGGAATGGTGAAAGCCATCACTAATCCTCGGCATGAACGCTCACCACTCTATCAACTGACCGAGCTGGGTTGGCGTACTTTTGATGCGGCGATATCGCTGGAAGCTGAATGGGTCGGATCACTGGTGCAATCCTCTGATCCTAACGAGCTAAAAGTGACATTAAACACATTGATTAGCTTGGAGACGAAGCTGGAAGAGTCACCGGTGCCAAATAGCACTATAGATAGCACTACAGATAGCACCACAGATAGCAATACAAACATAAATATAAACACATAATTTTCAGGAGATAAAAATGGTCAAGCTAGAAGAAATGGACACCCACGTAACCCTGCGGGAACAGTTATTTTCGAACACCGATGGCTCCATCGTGCTGGTGAACATATTTCATGTCGATCCCTCAATGGCTGACACCCTAATAGAAACCTGGCGGGAAGATGCAGAATATTTCCGGTCTAAGGTAGGACTGATTTCCGCACAATTACATCGCGGAATCGCTGGCAGTGGCACATTCATGAACTACGCCATTTGGGAGAGTCTGGAGCGTTTCCGCGCCGCGTTCACGGACCCTGAATTCAAGGAGAAACTCGCCAAGTATCCTGATGGGATTGTCGGTTCGCCTCACGTATTCCAAAAAGTAGCCGTCCCTGGAATTTGCGTGGCATAAGCCGAGGAAAACCGTCACAAATCCATCTTCAATAACGGCATCGTACAGAAAAAGAGCGCACCCGCTCAACATTTACCTCAGGTGCGCTCATTCATGAATTTACTCATTATTTCAGCAGAGCTTTAGCCTTAGCGACTACATTCTCTACAGTGAAACCAAACGTTTTAAACAGTTGATCAGCAGGTGCTGATTCACCAAATGTATTCATACCAACGATAGCGCCATTCATACCGACATATTTAAACCAGTAATCGGCGATACCCGCTTCGATTGCAACACGTGCAGAAACCGCAGCAGGCAGAACCGCTTCTCGGTATGCAACATCTTGCTTATCAAAAGCGTCGGTAGACGGCATGGAGACTACGCGCACCTGACGACCTTCCTCAATCAATTGATTATAAGCCTCCACCGCCAATTCAATTTCTGAACCCGTTGCGATCAAAATCAGTTCTGGCTGCCCCTGGCAATCTTTCAGGATGTAAGCCCCTTTCTCGATATTAGCCAACTGTTCAGCAGTACGTTCTTGCTGTGCCAGATTCTGACGAGAGAAAATAAGCGCTGATGGGCCAGCTTTACGATCAATAGCGTATTTCCACGCCACCGCAGATTCAACCTGATCACATGGGCGCCATGTGCTCAAATTTGGCGTCACACGCAAACTGGCAAGCTGTTCTACTGGCTGGTGAGTCGGACCATCTTCACCCAAACCAATTGAATCATGGGTATAAACAAAGATGCTGCGAATTTTCATCAATGCCGCCATACGCACTGCGTTACGGGCATATTCAACGAACATCAAGAAGGTTGCACCATAAGGCACAAAACCACCATGCAGAGCGATACCGTTCATAATGGCTGACATGCCAAATTCACGAACGCCATAATGGATGTAGTTACCTGCCTGATCTTCGTTCAACGGCTTAGAACCTGACCACATCGTGAGGTTACTTGGCGCCAAATCAGCAGATCCCCCCATAAATTCAGGCAACACCTTACCAAAAGCTTCCAAGGCATTCTGAGAGGCTTTACGGCTGGCAATATTGGCCGGATTTTCTTGCAACTGTTCGATAAATGCTTTTGATTCAGCTTCCCAGTTTGCCGGTAATTCGCCACCGGTACGACGTTTGAATTCAGCGGCTAATTCAGGATACGCTTTTTCATAGGCAGAGAATTTTTCATTCCAAGCGGCTTGTTTCGCATTGCCAGCTTCTTTTGCATCCCACTCAGAATAGATTTCCGCTGGAACTTCAAATGCCGGATAATTCCAACCTAGTGCTTCACGAGTCGCAGCAATTTCCGCATCACCCAATGGCGCGCCATGAGAATCATGGGTCCCCGCTTTGGTTGGCGCACCAAAACCGATAATCGTTTTGCACATTAGCAGAGAAGGTTTATCAGCAACTTTACGTGCTTCTTCGATAGCAGCGTTAACTGAATCTGCATTATGACCATCAACACCGCGAATCACATGCCAACCATAAGCCTCAAAACGGCTTGCCGTATCATCCGTAAACCAGCCTTCAACATGACCATCAATGGAAATGCCATTGTCATCATAGAAAGCAACCAACTTGCCTAGCTTTAATGTTCCTGCCAGAGAACAAACTTCATGAGAAATGCCCTCCATCATGCAGCCATCACCCATAAAGACATAAGTATTATGGTCAACGATCTCATGACCAGGACGGTTAAATTGCGCGGCCAGAGTGCGTTCAGCAATCGCAAAACCTACTGCGTTGGCAATCCCCTGCCCTAAAGGACCTGTCGTAGTTTCTACGCCTGGAGTATAGCCATACTCAGGATGGCCTGGGGTTTTAGAGTGTAACTGACGGAAATTTTTCAGATCATCAACTGAAACACCATAACCGGTGAGATGCAACAGGCTATAAATCAGCATAGAACCATGACCGTTAGACAATACAAAACGATCACGATCGACCCAATGTGGATCAGTTGGGTTATGATTCAAATAATCACGCCATAAAACTTCAGCGATATCAGCCATTCCCATAGGCGCACCAGGGTGCCCTGATTTTGCTTTCTGCACAGCATCCATGCTCAGGAAGCGAATAGCATTAGCAAGGGTTTTACGAGTGGTCATTTTCTACTCCAAGTGGGATAAAAACGTTTAGGGGAATAATTTTCTCAGCACAGTGCGCAAACCGCAATCTTTAAAGCCAAATATCAGGAAACTATCTTAATTTCATCTGAACGACAATTCTTTGATTTGCCTTACTGTTCTACAATGAATTTCAGCATCATCAGAGTAATATACCCTATGGATTTCAAGATGCATCGCGACGGCAAGGGAGTGAATCCCCGGGAGCATAGAGAACTATGTGACCGGGGTGAGCGAGCGCAGCCAACAAAGAGGCAACTTGAAAGATAACGGGTATAAACAAACTCATTGTGCATATAAAGGAGTAAATTAATTAAACACAGCTATTAGTTGCAAATCAAGAGATAAAATAACCAATTAAGAGGCGACACATTCTTGATTTATGGCAATTTTCAGCAACTAAATTGATTTTTTATATTGTTCCGAATTATAGGGCAATGTTCTCTTAATAATTTAATTTATCAATAGTGAATACGTAAAAAAAAACACCAATCAAAAATCAATATTATTATAATATCAATAAACAAATAAACAAATAAACAAATAAACAAATAAACAAATAAACAAATAAACAAATAAACAAATAAACAAATAAACAATTTAAAATAAAATAATACTTATAGTTATATTTTTTTATATGATAACATTTTTACCTAAAATAATAAGTAATTTAATTAACAGATATAGATAAAATAAAAAAATATTATTTTTTTGCGAATTAATTATTGCAATCCATTATACAATCAGGTTATTTTAAATAGAACACATAAAATAGACATACAGATGATTACTTAATTAACAGCTAGGGCACTTCCATGTCAAATATCAAAAACAGACCAAATAATATCACTCCGCAATTAATTTACATGTGGGAAAAAAGTAATGAGCCGTGGGGCGCTAAAGATCGCCAATCAAAATTTATATACGCAAATCCTGCTTTTTACCAACTGCTCAATTTGCCTGAAGATTTCGATATTGCAGGGCTTGCAACGGACGAATTACCTTCACCTATTGCAGAATATACAGAAGAATATTGTCGTCAGGATCAAAAAGTGATGCAAACCATGAAAACAGTCACTTCACTTGAGACTCACCTTTTTGGAGGAAATAAAGTCAAACAAACCTATCTCTGTAATAAATACCCACTTTGTGATGAAAATGGGAACTGCATCGGCATCACGTTTCACATGTCCAAAGCCCAAAACTTTTCTACTGCTTACTATCATGAAAAATCATCTCCAGCGGCTTTAGAATTTACACCGCCTAACGACATACTAACCCAAACTGAATGGGAAGTTCTTTTTCTGGCCCTTCGCACACCGGACGAAGAGAGTATCAGCGAAGAATTAATGATAAGCACAGAAGATACCATTCATCATATTCAGTCAATTTATCAAAAATTTAATCTACCGCTGCATATAAAATTAGAAGATTTCTGCAAAGCAAATAAGTTTGACCTATATATTCCAGAAAGATTCGTTACTATTGGCAGCCAAGAGTTGTAAGTTTCTATTAATTCAAATCTAAAACCCAGATATTTTTCTAATAATGATAGGAATTATGTTGTGAGCTATAAAAAATTAACCGTATCGCCTCAAATTATTAATCTAATGGAAACCAGTCATGAACCCTGGGGCATAAAAGATCAAAACTCCCGTTTTGTTTATGAAAACAAGGCAATGGCTATGTTGCGCGATCTTCCCCGTGGTTTTAATGTAGAAGGACGTCTAGACAATGATCTACCTTGGGAAGGAGCCGCTTTTGCAGAACAATTTCAGATCCATGACAGAGCAGTAATGCAAGCAGAACAAAGAATCTGTTCATTAGAAACCCATTTATATGGTAAAGAAAAACTACTTTCCTCCTATTTCTTTGAAAAATTTCCCTTTTATAATGGGGATAATCAATGTGTCGGCGTTATTTTTCATGCCTGGAAAGCCGAAGCCTTTTCTCTGACACGCTTTTTTCATGGTAAACTTCCCGCTTCTATCATGTTCCAGCCACCTTCTGAGCTATTTACTCAACGGGAATGGGATGTCATTTTTCTATTTCTACAGAGATATACCAGTAAACAAATCGGGCGAATACTGAATATCTCTTATCGCACGGTAGAAACGCATATGTTACGGATATACAAGAAAATTGGTATTAACTCTGGTCAACAGTTGGATGAATACTGCCGCCTTAATGATTTTGATCTCTATGTTCCTGAGAGATTTTTAAAACCGGGAAGTAAAATGTTTATATAATGTGGTAAATAAAACAGATGAAAACAGCAAATAACATATCAGCACAAATAATAAACACCATAAAAAATAGCCATGACCCTTGGGGAATTAAAGATAAAAGCACTTGCTTTATTTATGAAAATAAAGCAATGGCTATGCTACAAGATATCCCACTTAATTTAAACGTCGAAGGGCGTTTTGATTGTGAATTACCTTGGGCAGGAGCAATCTTTGAAGAGCAATTTCAACGACATGACAGAACTGTCATGCGTTTGGAAAAAAGTATATCCTCATTAGAGACTCATAGGTTTGGCAAAGAAAAACATCTTTCTTCCTATTTTTTCGAGAAATTCCCATTTTATAATGAAGATAATGAATGTATTGGCATTATTTTTCATGGACGGAAAGCGGAAGCGCTTGCTTTAAAAGAATTTTTCAATGGGAAACTACCGCCTTCCATTATGTTTTGTTCTCCCTCAGAACAATTTTCTCAACAAGAATGGGAAATTATTTTTCTATTTCTGGCAAAACACAGCAAAAGGGAAATCAGTGAGAGACTCAATATTCCTTATCAATCAGTAAAAGACCAGATAGAAAAAACATATCAAAAACTAAAAATTAACTCTGATTCTCAATTTGAGGAGTACTGCCGTATGAATAATTTTAACCTTTATATACCAGAGAGATTTTTATTCCCTTACTCATAAACATCATCTTTATATTCAAGTTATTATAAGGCAACAATATTATATACCCTATGGATTTCAAGATGCATCGCGGCAGCAAGGGAGAGAATCCCCGGGAGCATAGATAACTATGTGACCGGGGTGAGTGAGTGCAGCCAACAAAGAGGCAACTTGAAAGATGACGGGTATAAAAGCCAACTATAAATATATAAGAAATTTGATTATTACCACGACTCAACCAGATGATATATGGAATAGAATTTCGGGTCGTGGCTTACAAAAAATAAGCAATTTCACTGCATTTATTATGTGAATACAAAATCATTAATAAATTGTATGAAAAACAGAGTGAAAATACTCGTCAGAAATTATTAGTTATTTAAGTTATTAAACCAATAATATTTTTCAAAGAAAATAATAATACTCTTTACATCCAGAAAAAACACCTTCAATATATAGGTCATATTTTGCTATAAAACAATCGATACCATTATTCAGTATTATCTCCGATAGCCAATTCAATTAATCTTCATTGATAATCTGCACCTAATTACTACCAAACAGCAAGACATTGATAATTTATCTATTATCAATGTTTTTCTCACAATTAAAATTTGGAGATTATTCATGGATATTCAAGACTGGCATCCGGCAGATATTATTGCAGCACTGAGAAAACAAGGAACAAATCTTTCAGCCGTTTCCCGAAAAGCCGGATTAGCATCATCGACATTGAGTAATGCATTACATCGCCCGTGGCCAAAGGGAGAAGCATTAATTGCCACTGAATTGGGTTTACATCCATCGGATATTTGGCCATCACGCTATAAACCTGGTAAAGAAAATAAATTCCTAATAAGAATTGCAGAAACAAGCACTATAGAAAGCTGGTAGCGTCTCTATGTCTTATTTCAATGCAATTTCATCATTGTCTATTATCGAGAGATTACTGAATGATATAAGTACAAATGAAAAAGCCCCGGGCAACTACCCAGGGCTTCGGAATCTTTGGCGGTGCGGACGGGACTCGAACCCGCGACCCCCGGCGTGACAGGCCGGTATTCTAACCGACTGAACTACCGCACCGCGCAGTGTTCTGGTTGAGAACGAAGTGAATATTACGAATACAAGATCATTCCGTCAATATTTTTTATAACAAAGTGGCGCACCTGATCAAATTTTCACCCAAAAAGGTAATTTATCTGCAATTTTATATTAGCTTTGTCCAGAATTCATACGCCATAAACAGCTCCCGCCTTTCTTCTCCACTAAATCCAACCTGGATTCATGTGCCGCAAGCTCTTCATCCGTTGCATAAATAACTTTTAATGCCGTTTGAGACCGGGTAATACGCTGTATTTCAGAAACATTCTCACCGCCAGCAACCTCCCCTTCCATTGAAAAGGCAAGAGAAGTCTGCCCGCCTGTCATTATCAAATAGACATCAGACAATATCTCAGCATCGAGTAACGCCCCATGTAAGGTTCGTTTAGAATTGTCTATATCATAACGATCACATAACGCATTAAGGTTATTTCTTTTCCCCGGAAATAACCCTCTTGCAAGTTGTAAGCTATCAGTAATCTTGCAGAAATCCGCAGTTGGCGGAATATCACGATTCAGCTTGCCAAACTCATAATCGATAAAGCCGATATCGAAGGGAGCATTATGGATAATCAATTCAGCGCCGCGAATAAATTCAATAAACTCATCTACAATGTCAGCAAACAGCGGCTTATCCTGCAAAAATTCATCACTGATCCCATGCACTTCAAATGCTTCAGGATCGACCAATCTATCCGGTCGAATGTAGACATGAAAATGGCGACCCGTTAAACGACGGTTAACAAGCTCCACGGCCCCAATTTCAATAATTTTGTGTCCTTCATAGTGAACACCTAATTTATTCATACCAGTCGTTTCGGTATCAAGGACAACTTGTCGTGTAATTACAGTGCTCATAATGCCTTTTTGTGTCAGACTTAGGGTTTTGAATTGAATAAGAAGAGTCTACCAGATATGAGCAAACAGGTAGAAATTTTCACCGATGGATCTTGTCTCGGCAATCCGGGGCCTGGAGGCTACGGTGTGTTATTACGTTATCAACAACACGAAAAAAACCTTAGCGGAGGTTTTTATCGTACAACAAACAACAGAATGGAGCTCATGGCGGCAATTATTGGCCTGGAAACGCTGACTCGCCCTTGCAAAATTGTCTTAACCACCGACAGCCAATATGTGCGTCAAGGCATTACACAATGGATCCATAACTGGAAAAAACGCGGCTGGCGTAAAGCAGATAAATCTCCTGTCAGCAATGTCGATTTATGGCAGCGTCTCGATCAAGCCATTAGCCGCCATGACATTGATTGGCAATGGGTCAAAGGCCACGCCGGACATGATGAAAATGAGCGTTGTGATGAACTGGCCCGTGCCGCAGCAAACTCACCAACAGAAACCGACACGGGATATCTCGAAAATAGAGATTAATTACGCTTTCGGTAACATTTTGTTACGCCAACGGCATTGCCCAATTTAGGTTTTAATCGCGTCACTTTTCTCTGACTTAGTGTTAATGGCAGTGTGCGCTTGCGGGCAATAATCAGACTGACACAGCCTAATACAGACAAGTGCCGATTAGAAAAACCTGTTTCATTTCGCCAGGGCAATACTTGAAAGCTGTCACGATATACCACTTCATAATTAAGCAAGCTCAACCAATCAAGTTGGCGCATCATGGAAAACATCCGGCTGCAATAGGGTTGATGACGCCATAATCCCGGAACTAATTTCCCCAAACCAAGCAAACTCAATGAATTAAAACCACTGATAATGAGCCAGCCATCATCAATCATCACCCGGTCAACTTCCCGTAAAAGACGATGGGGATCAGCGCTGTAAGCCAGCATATGACTCAGTAAGCAAGCATCAACAGATTTTTCTTCAAACGGCAGATGGTAAGGATCGCTAATCACCTGCATATTCTTGCCTTCCTTACCTACATTAATCTGATTAAAAATCGGACAAACATTACTGTCAATTTCAGCACTCAAATTACCGACTTTCAACAGATGGAAACCAAATATTTTCGGCCACCAGGGTTGTAATTGGCGCTCCAAAGCGGCACGGTAATACTCCCCCCAAGGTAAATCAACCCAAGAAGCCGGGGGATTTATATTCTGTATTGTATGTGCAGATTTCATGGCTTCTTTTCCTTATAACCCGCTGTTAATAAGAGGTATACAATGGAGCTTATCAGCATTCCGGCCCTTTCAGATAATTACATTTGGTTACTTTGTGATGAAAATAGACATGTTGTAATCGTTGATCCGGCAGAGTCACAACCTGTTCTTGATACCTTGGAATCTCGCGGCTGGATACCCGATGCAATTTTACTTACCCATCATCATCACGATCATGTCGGTGGCGTCCCTGGAATTATTGATCAATTCCCTGAGCTACTAGTATACGGCCCAGCAGAAACCCAGAACAAAGGCGCCACCATAATAGTATGTGGCGGTGATAGCATCAATTTCGGTCACTTTTCTTTCCAGATCATCGATGTTCCAGGCCATACTCTGGGGCACATTGCTTTTTATCAAGCGCCTTATCTCTTTTGTGGGGATACCTTGTTCTCTGGTGGTTGTGGACGTCTCTTTGAAGGCACCGCTGAGCAGATGTATACATCTATCGGAAAAATCGCTGAGCTGCCCGATGATACACTGATCTGTTGCGCCCATGAATATACCGTTTCTAATATGAAATTTGCTTATACTGTTTTACCCAATCAGACTATTAGCGAATACCAGCAAAAAGTAATCAGAATGAGGGAAAATAATCAACCAACAACACCAACCACACTACAAACTGAGAAAAAAATCAATATTTTCTTAAAATGTGATGATATTGATTTACAAAGAAATATTGGAATTACACCCAACTCTCAACCGCTTTCCGCCGTTTTCCGTCAACTAAGAAGACAAAAAGATCAATTTTGATTTAGAGAGTTGCTATATCAAACCAAGATAAGTATTATTGGTCGTCTTTTAAGCGACCATAAAAATTAATTATGAAGACAAAAGCGATTCTGTTCGCATCTGTCTTGCTGGTTGGCTGTCAATCAGGGCCTGATTGGTCGACGACAGCCGGACAACGGGCACAGAATTCGTCTTCAACGAGTCTAAAGACAGGCAAGATAGCAACTGATGATACCAATCAGCGTGCTGCCTACTGGGGAGAGGATGATTCTGGCGCTCAGCGTGAGCTGTGGGGATATATCCGTGATGAGTTGAAGATGAAGATCCCTGATAACTACAGGGTACGTGAACAACGAAATTATTACCTGAAAAACAAGAGCTATCTCCACGATGTAACTTTACGGGCTGAACCGTATATGTACTGGATAGTCAGGCAGATCAAGCAACGCGATATGCCGATGGAACTGGTATTAGTACCCATAGTGGAGAGTGCTTTTAACCCGCATGCTACCTCACGCGCTAAGGCCGCTGGTCTGTGGCAGATTATCCCGGATACGGGTCGCAATTACGGTCTTACTCAGGATAAATGGTACGACGCACGTCGAGACGTTGCCGCATCAACAACTGCCGCCCTGAATTTGTTACAACGCCTGAATAAAATGTTCAATGGTGATTGGCTATTGGCTATTGCTGCTTACAACAGCGGCGAAGGCCGTGTTATGCGCGCAATAAAAGAAAACCAAGTAAAAGGCAAGCCAACGGATTTTTGGTCATTATCACTACCAAGGGAGACCTCGCTCTATGTACCTAAAGTTCTGGCACTCAGTGATGTCATCCGTAACAGTGATAAATATGGCATTACGCTGCCAAAATCCAATAATCAGCGGGCGCTTGATCAGGTTGATGTCGGTCAACAAATCACGCTGTCTCAAGCCGCAGAACTGGCTGGCATGTCCCTGACATCGATTAAAGCCTATAACCCTGGCTATAAGCGAGGAGTGACATCGCCTAACGGTCCACATTACATTATGCTGCCAAAGGCGAAAGTTGATCAGTTTAAAAACTCGCTGGCAAATAAAACAATTCTAAGCAATATTCGTCAGGAAGTTGCTAAAAACAACCGCCGATTGAGCAAACAAAACCAATATAAAGTTCGTTCAGGTGATACATTATCCGATATTGCAAAGCGGTTTAATGTTTCCACCCGTGAATTACAGCGCATGAATAATCTAAGAACCGCCAGATTATTAAAAATTGGGCAAGTATTAAGGGTAAATAACGACAATGCCATTATTTACCGAGTCCGCCAAGGCGACTCAATTGCGAGTATTGCTAAACGTCACGGTATCAACATTAAGGATTTAATGAACTGGAACAATGGCATAAAAACAACAGAGTTCAAGCCAGGAATTGAGTTAACGCTTTACATCAATGAATATTATGATGAAGCTTAAAATCTTTTCCAGGTGGTATTTTACTGTTGAAATAACCACCACCTCCCCAAGAGGTGGTTTAAGGATGAAAATAATAGATGGCCCTCTTCTGGGGCCATTTTATTTATATCCAGTAGAATAAAGCTGAGATTGCAATATTCATAAAAGCCTCATGATTAATATCTGAATGTTAAACATACTATTACTCAATATTATGATTCCACATTAGACAAAGTTATCACCCGATCTGCACAGGCAATGGTCGACGGACGGTGTGCAATAATTATCCGAGTTATCGATAAAGCTGAAATCGCAGCATTAATAGAAGCTTCATTATCAATATCTAAGTGACTAGTCGCTTCATCCATAAATAAAATATTTGGGCGACGATAAAGGGCCCTGGCAATCAATAAACGCTGTTTCTGTCCACCGGACAAACTCCCACCTAACTCACTTAACATTGTTTCATACTTCATAGGTAATTTAAGAATATCTTGATGGATATTGCTCAATATGGCACATTTCTCAACCCATGTTTCGTCTTTATTATCATCGAAACCAGAAATATTTTCGGAAATACTACCAGAAAAAAGTTTATCTTCCTGTAAAACACAGGCAATATGCTTACGATAATTATTTAACCCAATATCCATGATATTGATATTATTAAAAAGAATCTCACCGTGAGCGGGTTCTATTAATCCTGCCATTAATTTCATCAATGTCGTTTTGCCAATGCCAGAAGGACCAACAATAGCAACACTCTCACCAGGTTCGAAACAAAGATTGAGATTATTAATAATTGGCTTACCATATTCATCATATCGAAAAGTTAAATTCTTGACCTCCAAAGATGATGCCTTTTCTGGTGCCACAATACGACGTGATTCTTTTTGCTCTTCTGTTTTAGATAAAGCAATATCGGAAATACGCTCATTATGTAACGACAACATTCTGAATTGCAAAGCAATGTTAATTAGATTAGCTGTCCTATCTGCAAATAACCCCCGATATGCATTAAATGCGACAAACATTCCTACGGTCATACTCTCATTAATCACTTGATTAGTCGCCAATCCAAGAACAGTAATTTGTTCTAAAGTAACGATTAACGCATTGACTTCAGCAAAAATCATATCAAACTTATTAAGACGAATTTGAGAGTTGCTTGCTTCTATATTGAGATTTAACCATTGTTGTGAACGATGTCTGATAAGACCTAATACTTTCAATGTAGTAATCCCATATAATGTCTCCATTAAATGAGAATTTGACCGAGCATTTTTTACAATTTGTTCATGGGAAGCCTGTTGATAATATTCATATAGAGGAAGATATCACGGGAAAAATATCTTAAACTAACTGTGCCTGAGGATTCAAACAACAAGCCTCAGCAAAAACTCTGATAATACCCCAGGCACTTTATTATTAAACAAATCTTAGATCACAGTACAGTATCTTTTACACATTGAATAAAAGGTTTTACCTCTTCACTTCTTTTTTTATCTAAAGGTTTTTTTGTTTCATCGGAAACATCAAACCTTCCTTTAAATTTTCCATCTACATTCGCCGTTTTCTTATCTGACTTTCCAACAACACTAATTGTGTATGAATGCCCTTTGGGAAGTAAATCCGTACATTTACTCAAGGCACCTTTTTCATTGGTATGAATTTCATTATTAACATCATTTACTGATGTTTCTGCAAAAGAAAACGGGATATAAGCCAAACCAAGCAATAAAGCATATGATAGAAATTTCATCTCTTTTCCTTATTTACTAAATTGACATAACAATTAACAATACTAACTAACACTAACCAACTAATCTTCTTTAAACTCCAGTATATCTCCAGGTTGACACTCCAAATATTGACATATAGCATTTAAAGTGGAAAATCTAATTCCCTTAATCTTTCCTTTCTTTAATAAAGACAGATTCTGCTCGGTAATTCCTATTAATAACGCGAGATCTTTAGATTTAACCTTCCTCTTTGCCATCATTACATCTAGAGTCATATGAATTGACACAGTGTACCCCTATATAATACTCTGATTTTCAGCGTATATATCACAGGCTTGATAAAGAATACGAGAAATTATGGCCAAGCAAGCCGACATAAAAAAAGCGACAAAATGGCCGGTAGTCAAACTTATTGATATAAAATGCCCCCCCTGTGACTCATTCATCGTTAGCCATAAAGTTAGCAAAGGCTCACATAGAATATCTAACATACTCCAACCAATCACTCCCCAACCAGCAAATCCTAAATACCTTGCTGTTTTCTTTGAAAAGTAATCCCTTTGGCTATAATTTCTAAACAGTTGATGTAAAGCCCACAAACTAAATATTAATGATGACAACGGGGTACTTGTTATGAGAATTCCACCGGTAAGCTGCCACCAACTGAAAGAATATATATCAAAATTAGGTAATATTCTCTCCGTGAGAGAAAACCCAAGCCCGTACTTCTCCAGGATCAATTCTGGTTTCAACCAACTAAAAATGTTAATTATAATAGTCACCGTGATGACTAACAGAGAAAATTTAGACATGACTAAGCTAAGATTAGCCATTCGATCCAATTTTGAAGAGTCTGTCATACTAACCCCCATCATCAAGCATGATCACACTATAGCCAAAAATTACCGCAAAACAATACTTCCTTATCGCAAAACGATAATAATTTTATGCCTTGGATTAGAATAATTAGGTAACAAATTGTTTTTCAAGCATCTTTTTAAAAAGAAAAATGAACAGATAAGGTAGATGAACATTTTTTCCTATAAGCAAAGATAATTTTTACATTCAAAAACCTTTATTAATAGGATGACTCCATGATATAAAAATAAAAAAATATATTTCACCCGGTATATGGATTCATTGTCTGGAATAAACTCCCATAAGGATAAACTCTAAAACAATAAATATATCTGTCATAAAGAAAAAGATGATTTTAATACTTAATTACGCAGGAAAAACATAATTTCAGATACAAACAGCAGTTATATAAACTCTTTGTTATAAATTACCATCAGATTAATTTCATATACTTTACCCAACATAGATAATTACAATAAAATTAATAACAATTGTAAAAATACAAATGATTCCATTTATAAATTTATAAAAAATACAATTGCTTAGACATAAACACAACGAAAAAACGAATTAATACACTATAATAATAAACAAGATGAAGATACATTATGTTGAATACAACTTATCGGGTTCAATTTCCAAACTTCTTTTATTGCGAACTGATAAGAATAGAAAATTGTATAATATTATAAATGGCTAGCAAATTTCATCCAAAAATCAAAGATATTCACGAATAAAATAAAAACTCTATCACTATACCTAAGGACTACGACTATGAAAACCTCATCAACAATGCGAACCCCAGTCAAACTACCACCAATGCCATCAGAAAGTGAAGTCTCAAAAACATATAAATCAGCAGACATGGCGCACTCCTATCTAGAGGGAGATAATCTTATTTTTACTGACACCGACGGTTTTGACCGAGCACTCAGGGATGGTTTTTTCCTCCTGAAAGCACCACCATATATGGATTTTGAACACGGTGATCGATTTGCACACCACTTCTTTGAACCCGCCGCAGAAGGTGACCTTCGACCCTATACGGGATTCAAATCATGCACTTTTTCCAATGGTTACGAAGGTTATTTCGACAGAGAACATGATCAATGGGAACATTTCCGCCTCGAACGGAAACACTGGAACCTTATGCCGTCAGAGGTCGCGACACTAGGTCACCATATGACACACGTCGGCATATGTATACTACGCTCTGTGTTAACTTATGTTGGTATTCCTCGTCGTGATTGGGAACTCGTCACCAATGGTATTTCCGAAGGGCTAGAGAACCAAGTGTTATCGTTTAACCACTTCCGATCAGAAAAAGCCACCCGAGGTTCTAAATTTCATCGGGATTCAGGATGGGTAACTGTCCTAAGATCAACTGAACGTGGTCTATTGGCTTATATAAATGATGAGCTTTTGGCTATTGATCCTGTTCCGGGACACCTGATCATTAACTTCGGTAGTTCGCTAGAAGTGCTGACTGAAAATTTAATGCCGAATGTTCGAGCTAACGTGCATGGCGTTGTTCGTACAGAACGCAATCGGCAGCGCGATAGAATGTCGTATGTCATGTATTTAGTCAGCAATCTAGCTGGAAATATCTACAAATATGGTCCCAACGGCCCAATCAAAGTTCAATCCGTCAAAGAATTTACTATCCAAGAAATGAATCGGACATACGATGATGATAATGACGCTTTGTAGATATTTTCTGCATAATAAATCGAGGTCATAACACAGATTTAGTTGACAGATACCTTTATATCGGTATCTGTCAGGTTAAATCGACATATGAACCTCGATCCCTCTCAGACTCACCAAATCGTCAGACATATGAGAATGGATTTCTGATAGTCAAGCTGTCTTCCAACAATAATGGTATTCAATCTGAAATATCGTGTGACTGCTATAAAAACAATCTTGCCGAAAAAGAAGAGGTCAATGGGGTTACATGGGGTTTGAGGACCTACATTTACTCGAAATAATTTAATAATAATTGCTATTGCCGGAATTAAACTTTCTAGAATTTTGTTTTTTATTCACTGGGTTACCACGATAGTAAAAGGATAAAACCGTATCATGACGTAGATTTACGATTTATTAAAATAACCACAATTATGGTTAAAAAAATACCTATAAATGTTGTAAAAAAAACGATGCTTATGGAAGAAAAATAAAATATTGTGGAACCTATCAAAGGGCCAATAAACATGGAAAGACCAACAGAAATTGACGTTAAGCCGAATATTTTAGCCGAGTTATCATTAGTTGCAAATTTCTGCATATAAATGGTAACAATAATATTATTCATAGACGATCCTACTCCTATTATTACCATTGCTAAAAATATAAAAAATAAATTGATTTTATCAGAAAATAAATCATTAAATTGATTTGTTATTCCTATTAAAAGATATCCTGTTCCCCACAAAAAGAATGAAAATAATATAATATTTAAAGATATATTAATCTTATACTTTCCAAATACCAAACCAATTAAAACACCTGAAACACCTGAAAGGCACACAGCAAAACTATAATGGCTTCCATTTAATCCCTGTCCCATAAAGCTAAGCGCTATTAAACTATCTGATAGATAGCCAAAACAAGTTAAAGTGGAAATAACAATAAATGGAAACAATATTTTATTGTCTTTCATTATATTGAAGTAATTAGTTAGTGATATCTTGTTTTTATTGCGGTTAACATTAATCAATGGTTCTGAAACAAAAATATATAAGACTGCTGAAATAAAATAAAGCATTGATATTAAAACAAGAGCCTGTTTTATTGAATAATAGATAAGAATAAAACCTAAAAATAACGGGGCCGCCATTTTATATATTTGAAATAAAACCTGCCAATAACTAAATTTTTTTTCAAATTGGTTGGTTGATATATTCTTTAATATTATAAAATTAGAAGGTCCTAGAAATAAACGAAGAATGTTTTTAATAAAAGAATAAAGAATAAAGAATATATATATTAACGTCATCAATGTTGTATTGAAATGCGGTAATAACACCGCAAAGTAACGAAATGATAATAATACACTTTTTGGGTTTTATATTTTCATCTACAAATGACGAAACATAGGGAGTTAGAAATAGTAACGATGCAGCATATGAAATTGTATATAAAGATGAGTATATCGCTCCACCATTCCAATGATATGTGATTAGCGTGAATGATATTATCATCTCCAAATACAAGGTAAAAGAATTTCCTGATGAGGCTAATATTAATTTGCGAAATTCTTTATCCATTATTTTTCTCCAACTAAAATAGACTTAATAAATATAGTACTTACAGTAATTACATCTTTCTTAGTATTTCCCCTTGAATAATATCCACTGTTAATTTAATGACTGCATCTTTAGTTAAGGTTTCAGTATCAATAATTTTCCAAGTGTCATCATAAAACGTCTGGTATTGATTAAGAACGTGTTTTTGATATTCTATAAAATCATATTTTTCATTTGTCTCTAATTTTCCAGATTCACTAGGCTTTAATATTTTTTTCCTCTTTTCAGCAGTACCTGGAGGAACATCAAGATATATAACCATGTCTGGCTTTGTGTTTATAGATAGAACCGAGTGACTTAATTTTACTAATTCCGTGGATTTAAGTAAGAACCTTGCTAAATATTTATAATACCAACTATCACATATAATAATTTTACCTTGCAATAAACAAGGTTGAATAATTAAACTATCCAAAACAGCAAACCATGATGCTATCAATAGAATCCAATGCCGGTCACCCAGTTCACCCAATGGAGCTGAAATATCATAATCCCAAAGCACATCTCGTATTTTCCCCATGTGGTACATACTATACCCAGATGGTAGTAAAGGATAATTTTTATCTAAAAAAACAATATTATTATAGTCTAGAGATAAAATATCATAAACTTCGCGTGAAATTGTTGATTTACCTGCACCATCATTCCCTTCAAAAGCTATAAATAAACCACGTTTAATCATTTCTTTTTTCCCCGTAGTACGCCTGAGTATCAAGTGAATTTCTACCACTACCGATAATAAATGGTTTGAATCCATATTTTTGATATAACTTATGCATCTCAGCATATGTTTTATAAATATCTTCAAAAATAGGTCTAAATAACTTTCCAAAATAGTGCTCCACTTCGTACAACGCCTTGTGTATCAAGGGGGGTAAGCCACACATAGTTGAGTTATGAGTTAGTACAGTCTATCAGGCACCAGATTTGCACTGTTCGGATATTAATCGAATAGACCAACTGTATCGGTATTATGAAATTCTATTTAGTGTTTTTGCATGATAAGATAACGCAAGGGGGATTCCTCCTGAAATAATAAATAATTTGTTTTTAGCTATCGTAAAAACCTTATCCCACACATAATGATCTTGGTAAATGTTTTCTATGTTTAATGTGGGGCAAGTTTCCAATGAAAATAAATTAATACTTTTACTGTATTCGTAACGAAACTCATCATATAAATCAATTGTTTTTTGTGGCGCGTCCTTTAATTTTACCGATTTATCAAGCCCTCTTGAATATATTAATTCTAATTTATTTGTTATTCCTTTGTTCAATATTGTGGATAGGATATTTTCTTTGTTTTTTCTCAACTCGCATAGTTCAGTACCATATAAGGCTAATTCTGGATCTAAGCCATATCCATTTACTAAGTTACCCATATCAGATGTAATTTTATTTATATTTAAATAATCAACTAGTTCATTCCAAATATGTATTATTTCAGTGCTTGATAATCTTGATATGGGTGATGACAAATTACTTAAGTCCATTAGCATTTCTTCTGCATCACGTAGATGAAATATTGTTTCTTGTAATTGGCATCCATTATTTATTTGGTTAAAATATTCTTGAAAATTATTGGTTTTGGTTCCCTTTAATGTTCTCCAGCAGTGGTGCTTACTTATAATCTTTATTCTTTCCATTGTATTTCCCATATGCATTACTTATGCTAATGCCCCTAGTCTTTCGAATTCCGATAGGTAAAAATTAGCATTTTCATTAGTTATTCCAATTTTTTTCAATTCTGAAACAACTTCAAACTCTGTTTTTTCATTATCTATTACTAACCAAACCTTATATGCATCTGAATTAATTTCACATAATGCTTTTTTTGCGAAAAGTATTAATTTCCCATCTTTGCACAAGACTCTATACCATAAATTTTTTATTATTGGTTTGTTATTTTTATCTGATAATAAAATGTCGGATGTATTAGCTATTCTTTTTTTCGTAAAAGATACATTGTAACTGAAAATATCTTTTCCTTGACAATAGTCTAAAGTTAACTGCCACACTTTAGCAACTGAGTTTATGTAATCAATTGTTGAAATATCATTGATTACATTAAATTTTGAACAAATCATCAAGTATATAGATGTTATTGGATGATCTTTTCCAAACACCTTCATTACATTTTGATAACGCCACTTTATTAAGGTGGATGTGTTTTCACTTGAAGCCAGAATATAATCCATTGCTGAATTAACTGTTCGTTCAAAGTTGAATGCTGCTGATATTAGGTCATTATTTAAAATATTTCCAATCCCATCGGAAAAACACTTTTCGCCAAAGTTTTTTGCTTTGGTCTTAAGTATTTCACATAATTTAGCTTTATTTATGTCTCCTTTTAATTTGTTAAAATTATTTGATTTTATAATCGATTCCCCTGTTAATATCCTATGAGATAAATGTAATTTATACCAATCGGAATTTGGGCTTCCACTGTTGATTATCTTCATGATTTCTTTTATCTCTTTTAAAGAGATTATTGTCACTTCTAACATTCCTATATCGGATGGTATAAATATCTCTTCGCATTCTACTTCCAGCTCTCCTTCCAATATAACATAGACATCATAATCAGATTTTGGTGTTGCAAACCCTTCAATGACTGAGCCTGATAAGTAGCAAGTATACAAATCAGTATCATTAAATTTTTTATTTATTATTACTTTTATTTCCCTTTTTACGTTAATAATGTCCATATTTTACCTTTTATCTTATAATGAAAGGACAAATAAAGGAATAAAGGTTACGGTATACCTTTATTCCTTCCTCTATTAATTATGGGATGAATTCATTAAACCATTATCATAATTTAATGTTTCATCATTAGTTAGCGGTCTAAATGCTTGTACTGTTATCATATTCACTTTATCCTCCTCTAGGATTTTTTTTAATAAATACACCGGGTTAAAATTTAATCCAGCCTTGTAATATTAACAGCTTTTATTATTTCAGTTATGTAATAGTTAATATATTTGTGAATTCCATCACAACTAAAAATATAACTTATTGAAAAAATTGTAAATTATTTGTTACTTTTTGTGATAATAATTGTATTAAACTTGGTATGCTTTCCAATAGGTTTATTTTATGTAATCATTTGAATTTATTGTCATTATTTTTGCGATCATGTATTCAATGCGGTGATCATCATATAAAATTCTGTCATTTATTAGAAAATTCTTGATGATCAAAGTTGACGTGAAATACCTATTTTATCAGCAGACCTCACCTTAGAATGAAGCGACTAAATCGTAAGACTTTAGGTTACTCAAAATCAGTAGGAATGCATGATAGGGTCATCGGCACAATATCCCCATCGTACATTCGATGGAGATATTGAATAATTATTGTGTCCAGAGGGATTTAGTAAATTTTCAGTTACAACCAGAATAACCAAGCAAACAAAGAGATGATCGCGATGCAGGCAATATTCAGCACCATACCCACTCTGACCATTTCAGTTTGTTTAATATGACCGGAGCTGAAAACAATCGCATTAGGTGGTGTAGCAACCGGCAACATAAAGGCACAGGATGCCCCGAAACCGATAATTAGCGTCAGCGTCATTATCGGCATACCCAACGCTTCCGCAACGGTTGCGAATATCGGTACTAACAAAGCGGCGCTAGCTGTATTACTGGTAAATTCAGTCAGGAAGATAATAAATGCCGCGACCGCAACAATAATCACAAACCAGTGACTTGCGCCAAAAGTAGCGGCCATACCATTTGCCATGATTTCACTAGCACCTGAGTTTTTCAAAATAGCGCTTAAAGTCAGACCACCGCCAAACAGTATCAACACACCCCACTCGGTGTTATTTTGAATCTGGGACCAACTCGCCACCCCCGTTATACCAATCAGAACGGCAGCACTGATAGCAATAATGGTATCCAGATCTTTCACTCCCCCTAAGGCAGAACTGATAACCGTGCTAAAGATCCAGCAGAATACAGTTAATAGGAAGATCAGCATGGTCATCAAACGCTTGCCAGTCCAATCCTGTTTTTCCAGCTTCATGTTGAATTTATGATTCAAATTCGGGCGCAGCATCAGATACATAATACCCACCATCATTGGCATCAAAATAACAACCAGAGGAATGCCCAATTTCATCCAACTGAAGAAATCGATACCCAGTTGAGCCGCAGCAATTGCGTTTGGCGGGCTTCCTACCAAAGTACCTAAACCACCGATACTTGCACTATAAGCGACACCTAACAACACAAATACAAACGTATGACGCTCAGAACGTACATCCAAATTGGACAAAATACCCAATACTAATGGCAGCATCATCGCGGCAGTCGCAGTGTTACTGATCCACATGGAAAGACCAGCCGTTACACCAAACAACAGCATCACTGCTACAGACAAGCGTCCACGGGCAATCATCAGCAGACGATTAGCAATCAGCCTGTCCAGCCCTTGTATGTGAAGTGCAGTTGCCAAAGCAAAGCCACCAAAAAACAGGAAGATGATGGGATTAGCAAAAGATTTCAGCGCATCTCCCGTATTCATCAATCCCATACCAACTGCCAGAATTGGAATACATAATGCAGTAATTGTGACGTGAATAGCTTCGGTAAGCCACAGCACACCAACAAATACCATTAATGCTAAACCCGCATTGGCTTTTTCACCAAACGGCAATGTATTCAGTAAAATAAATAGTAATACAACATCAGCAGCCAGAATAATTAAGCCTTTTTTATTAGAAAAATTTGGCCTTATAGCTGCGGTTAAAGATTGAGAAGCATCCATGGTGACTCCATTAGCGCCGGTGATATCTGATCCACCATTGCTACAATTGTTAAAAAAATACAAGGCGTGTGAATATAAGGAGTCTTCTCCAGGAAGCAAATGCAGTTCTTTGAATTTTGCGATCTAAAGCGCGAGAACTAACCAATTAAATCATAACAGACGGTATTTTATACAAATTTTTGTATTTATATCACATTATTACACCTTTATAGGTATAGGAAATCGTTACGTTTTATGTAAGTTTTCGGGCATAAAAAACAGGAGAACTCTCCCTCTCCCAAGCTACCGACAAACCTATTTTTTTCTCATCTTTCACTGATAACTTTATGAGGAGAAAGTTTTACTATTTGAATAAGTGAAAATTTCTATAATCCCTCGCTTTCAGATGGCACGAAAACAATAGTTCACATGATTTAACCTGAACGAGTCAGATCCACGGAGTAAATTTTCCCACATTCCATCCAAAGTATTTCATATTGAAATATTCCATTAATAACATAATCAACAAAGAAAATTTTACACAATATAAAATATTAGCATATTGAAGATATTTACCCTCTGTAGAATCATCCGCACCAAATAGGCGCCCCAAAACTCATAAATATAATTATCCATTGTGTTATAAAAGTGATAACTTTACATGGAAGTTTTTACAGTTTTACAGTTTTACAGTTTTACAGTTTTACAGTTTTACAGTTTTACAGTTTTACAGTTTTACAGTTCAATCATGATGGGTGAAATTATGAAAGATAACACTAACACGATGAGTTTCTCTGTAAACAAAGATCTGGATGTTCATTCAAAAAGCTTTGATGCTTTCATATCGTACATGGAAAACAGCAACGATTTTTGGATCATAAAAGACAGCGAATCTCGATTTGTCTATGCCAATGATATTATGATCTATTATAGTGGCCTTCCTAAAGGTTTTAATATAGAAGGGAGGCTTGATAGTGAATGTCCAGCACCGTGGTCTGAATTTGAAGATATTATACAAGCTAATGATAAAAACGTAATGGCGAATCAAAAAACCATTCCGGTACTAAACACCTTTACTTATGGCGGGAGAGAAAAAATGATCCAGCCGTTTCTAGTCGATATTACCCCTTTAATGAAGGATGGAAAATGTATTGGGGTTGTTGGGCACGGTAGAAAACTTCAAATTTATTCCATGTATCATTTTGAAAACAACAGGCATCCTGAATCATTAACTTTTGGCACACCAACTGATTTATTTACCGACAGAGAGTTCGATATCGTATTTTTTGCGTTGCAATCGCTAAGCGCTAAAGACATAGCGAGAAAATTAGGTATCACATATAGAACGGTACAAAGCAGGTTACAATTTATCTATCAGAAAATAGGGATAAATTCATTAAACCAGTTAAAAGAATATTGCAGGGGTAAGGGGTATGATAATTACGCTCCTACCCGATTTATTAACCCTAATCCCTATATACCTCTGGCATAACAATGCACAGCATTACTATCGTCACTATGCCATTAGGGTTTTGCCTAAGAGAACCTTATTATCCGACCAAAACTCACTTAACAGCTCGAAGGACGGATTTTTGGGATACCTCACATGCAAGTTATTACAGTTCAATCATGATGGGTGAAATTATGAAAGATAACACTAACACGATGAGTTTCTCTGTAAACAAAGATCTGGATGTTTATTCAAAAAGCTTTGATGCTTTCATATCATATATGGAAAATAGCAACGATCTTTGGGTTATAAAAGACAACGAATCTCGATTCGTCTATGTGAATGATGCTACGCTTTATTACAGTGGCCTTCCTAAGGGTTTTAACATAGAAGGTAAACTTGATAGTGAATGTCCAGCACCGTGGGCCGAGTTTGCAGATATTATACAAGCTAATGATAAAAATGTAATGATGAGTCAAAAAACCATTCCGGTACTAAACACCTTAACTTATGGCGGGAAAGAAAAAATAATCCAGCCGTTTCTAGCCAATGTTACACCATTAATGAAGGACGGAAAATGTATTGGGGTTGTGGGACACGGTAAAAAACTTGAAATTTATTCCATGTATCATTTTGAAAACAACAGGCATCCAGACTCATTAACTCTTGGTACACCAACTGATTTATTTACTGATAGAGAGTTCGATATCGTATTTTTTGCTTTGCAGTCATTAAGCGCTAAAGATATAGCTAAAAAATTAGGTATCACATATAGAACAGTACAAAGCAGGTTACAATTTATTTACCAAAAAATAGGGATAAATTCATTAAGCCAGTTAAAAGAATATTGTAGGGGTAAGGGGTACGATAATTATGCTCCGACCCGATTTATTAACCCTAATCCCTATATACCTCTGGCATAACAATGCACAACATTGCTGTCGTCACTATGCCATTAGGGTTCTGTCTAAGAGAACCTTATGCTCCGACCAAAGCCCGCTCAGCAGTGCAAAGAGTGATTTTGTGGGATACCTCACATGGAGGTTATCACAGCTTTACAATTCAATCATGATAGGTGAGATTATGAAAGACAACACGATGAGTTTCTCTGTAAATAAAGATCTGGATGTTCATTCAAAAAGCTTTGATGCTTTCATATCGTACATGGAAAACAGCAACGATTTTTGGATCATAAAAGACAGTGAATCTCGATTCGTTTATGCTAATGATGTTACGCATTATTACTGCAACCTACCCAAAGGTTTTAATATGGAAGGTAGGCTTGATAGTGAATGCCCAGGACCGTGGGTCGAGTTTGTAGATATTATACAAGCCAATGATAAAAACGTAATGACGAGTCAAAAAACCATTCCAGTATTAAACACTTTCATCTATGGCGGGAGACAAAAAATAATCCAACCACTTCTAGTCAATATTACCCCTCTAATGAAGGATGGAAAATGTATTGGGGTTGTGGGACACGGTAGAAAACTTCAAATTTATTCCATGTATCATTTTGAAAACAACAGGCATCCTGAATCATTAACTTTTGGCACACCAACTGATTTATTTACTGATAGAGAGTTCGATATCGTATTTTTTGCTTTGCAGTCATTAAGCGCTAAAGATATAGCTAAAAAATTAGGTATCACATATAGAACAGTACAAAGCAGGTTACAATTTATTTACCAAAAAATAGGGATAAATTCATTAAGCCAGTTAAAAGAATATTGTAGGGGTAAGGGGTACGATAATTATGCTCCTACCCGATTTATTAACCCTAATCCTTATATACCTCTGGCATAACAATGCACAGCATTACTATCGTCACTATGCCATTAGGGTTCTGTCTAACAGAACCTTAATGCTCCGACCAAAATCCACTTAACAGTGTGAAGGACGGTTTTGTGAGATATTTCACATAGAAGTTATCACAGTTTTATTGTTCAACTATGATAGGTGAAGTTATGAAAGATAAAAGCATGAATTTCTCTATAAATAAAGATCTGGATGTTCATTCAAAAAGTTTTGATGCCTTCATATCATACATGGAGAACTGTAATGAATTCTGGTACATAAAAGATAAAGAATCGAGATTTATCTATATGAATGGTTATGGACTTCATCATAGCGGGCTACCCAAAGGGTTTAATGTTGAAGGTAAACTGGATAGTGAGTGTCCGGTTTATTGGTCTGAGGTTGCTGATATCATTCAATCTAATGACCGTAGAGTGATGGAGGAAAAAAAAGTCATTCCTACTTTGATTACATTTATGTATGGTGGCAGGGATAAAATTATTCAACCATTTATGGCGGATGTCACGCCTTTAATGAAAAATGGAGAGTCGATTGGCGTAGTAGGCAGAGCTAGAAAGCTAGAAGTTTTTTCAATGCATCATATGGAAACTAATAAACCTCCTGAATCATTATCATTTGGCAACCCAACTGAGATTTTTACAGATAGAGAGTTCGATATCGTATTTTTTGCTTTGCAATCATTAAATGCTAAAGATATAGCGAGAAAATTAGGTATCACATATAGAACAGTACAAAGTAGGCTACAATTTATTTACCAAAAAATAGGGATAAATTCATTAAGCCAGTTAAAAGAATATTGTAGGGGTAAGGGGTACGATAATTATGCTCCTACCCGATTTATTAACCCTAATCCTTATATACCTCTGGCATAACAATGCACAACATTGCTGTCATCACTATGCCATTAAGGTTCTGTTTAACAGAACCTTATGCTCTGACCAAAACTCGCTTAACAACGTGAAAAGCAGTTTTGTGGAATACCTCACATGGACGTTATCGCGGTTTTACAGTTCAATCATAATGGGTGAAGTTATGAAAGATAACACGATGAGTTTCTCCATAAACAAAGATCTGGATGTTCATTCAGAAAACTTTGATGCTTTCATATCATATATGAAAAACAGTAACGATGTTTGGGTTATAAAAGACAACGAATCTCGATTCATCTATGCCAATGATACTATGATTTATTACAGCGGTCTTCCTAAAGGTTTTAATATAGAAGGGAGGCTTGATGGTGAGTGTCCAGCACCGTGGTCTGAATTTGAAAATATTATACAAGCTAATGATAACAATGTAATGACGAGTCAAAAGACCATTCGGGTACTACACACCTTCACTTATGTCGGAAGAGAAAAAATAATCCAACCATTTCTGGTCAATGTTACTCCTCTAATGAAGGATGGAAAATGCATTGGGATTGTATCGCACGGTAAAAAACTTGAAATTTATTCCATGTATCATTTTGAAAACAACATTCATCCAGAGTCATTAACTTTTGGCAAACCAACTGATTTATTTACCGACAGAGAGTTCGATATCGTATTTTTTGCGTTGCAATCGCTAAGCGCTAAAGATATAGCGAGAAAATTAGGTATCACATATAGAACGGTACAAAGCAGGTTACAATTTATTTACCAAAAAATAGGGATAAACTCATTAAGCCAGTTAAAAGAATATTGCAGGGGTAAGGGATATGATAACTACGCCCCGACCCGATTTATTAACCCTAATCCCTATATAACTCTGGCATAATAATGAACCATACCGTTATTGTCACTATTCCATTAAGGTTCTGCCTGGCAGAACCCTATTCGCCTCCCAAAAAGTTTACCCGATTTTGGAATACTACTCCTATCTGGCGATCCGTGAAATCAACAGAAATTATGAAAAATATCAAGGAGTGACGTTAATAACGCTATTTTAATCATACCTGAAGCTTTTCACAAGACACAAGAAAAGCTTCAGGAATTTAATCTCTTCTCATTGTATTTTTTTCGAGAAGTTTATTTTAATTCATTTTGAATACCTGCTTGGCCATATTTCGAAAGGCTCACAATTCAAAGCAATAGCAATAAGTTGTTCACCCTTAGGCCACGGACGGTGCAAAGCATTTGATAAAGTAGATGATGCAAGCCCCGCTTCTCTTGAAACAGCAGATAACGACGTTCCCCGTTTTTTAAGCCCTGCAATAATATCAGCCGGGTGCCAGTCGTTTTTTACAATCATTCCTTATTCTCCTCTCAGTTTGGTTATTCAAGGTGCTATATTCATACTCTCTTCAAATTAATATTTTTATATTGCTACAGCTTTTTCCCTGAGTCCGCACTGGTGCGGAATACTAAAAACAACCACACTAAGACGTAAAACCCCGCTAAGTGCAGCCAAATATTCTCCGAACAGGAAAATGTTATATCTAACGATTAAACGGTCATAAATAAAATTTAATTGTTAAGCAATGTTCTTTTATGGATATTGGAATATTCAGAAAGTTTAGTTATTTTGGGAAATATTGGAAGACGCATTAAATACATTAATAAATGTCCTAAAAAAGCGCTTCAATTACGAAGAATGACGCCAATTAAATACTTTATGGTCATCGAAAAATTACTTATGCAACGGCAAATCAGCCAGTCGATAATTATCGACTGGCTGAATGACCGTTAACGTGCTTCATTCTGTGCCGTCAGCCTGTCCTTAATGCGATAAAACCATCGCCCTCCCAATAATGCCACCACAAGTTCAAGGGAAGCTATTGCAGCTAGGGTTAGGATAAACAAGGTTTTGCCCGCGCCAACTAATATCCATCCGCCTATTGCCGGAAATCCAAATATCCCCACAAAGTAGGCGACAACGAACCAAGTGAGGGCAGCATGACGATTCTCAAGCGCAGAGTCGTTTACTGCCCATGTTTGAATAACGGGATACACCAATCCATAGCCTATCCCCGTTAACATGGCCGCCACAATCTGGAACATAGGGTGAACCGGTACGCCTAGCAAAGCCAAAATACCTATGATCAAAAATAACATCAGCGCGATGACTAACGGGATACGGGGCATCGTCGATAAACGTCGGGCTAACAAAAGCCGCGACACAACCACGGTCGCTGCATGTACAGCAAAGAATGTACTTGCATTTGCTTGAGTCCCTTCGACAAGCGAACTCTGGAACGACATCATTCCGGAGAATACACCGCCTCCCAGACCCACCATCACAATGGGACGGATCGCACTATTGGCAGCAATCTTGGTTATTTTTCTCACCCAAGGTCTCAGTGATAACTCCCGTTGACCATGCGGTTCCCTGACCCCAAAGGTCGCCAGAAGTAGTGAGGCGAGGATGCCAATGACGCCAACAAAGAGAAATGTTACTCGGATGGGCACTCCTGCTTGTTCAACCGCCGCGGCAAGGAGGATGGGACTGCCGCAAATCCCAGCCATTTGAAATGCGCTGAAGCGAGTAAACCAATGACCCCTGTCAACGTCAGTGACACGCTCCGACAATGCCATAGGCCCACTGATATAGAACATTCCCCAACCGAGTCCAATCAAGAACGCTGCGATACGCGGAATGTAACCCAATTCACCGCTGAAACCGCCTAAAAGAAAATAACCACAAGACATCGCCAGCGCCGCTAGGGCTGCAAGGCGCGATGCTTCCAGTTGCCCAGCAAACCATCCAACCAAAGGAACGCCAATCAAGGTGCCGATCAAGGCCACGCTAAGGGTCGTCCCAGTGTCAATGTCACTCCCCCCTTGTGACCGAAAATACGCGGAAATAAGAAAGGTGGCGCCATATCCCCCCGCAGTGAACAGGGTTCCGAACAGGAGAAAAAGTGCCGACATTGTTCTCATCAGTCAAACTCCATCTTAATTATTACAGGACGCCGAATGGCTTTGGCGCCATCGATCTCAGTTTATTCACCGCTTTTTCCAGACGGAGACAAACATACCGTATCTCGTCCTCATTATTAAATCTTCCTAGTCCGAAACGCACACTGGCTTGAGCCTGTGCATCACTGACTCCTATTGCTTTCAGTACATGTGACGGCGCCCTGTTAGCGGATGTGCATGCAGACCCAGAGGACAATGCAACCTCGGAAAGCTCCAGCAAAAGCGAGTCAGCATCCAAGCCGTTGAAAGAGACATTTAACAGACCGGGAAGGCATTCGATAAGATGACCATTTATCCGAACGTCAGCCACATTCTCGATAATATACGACCGAAGTAAATCCCTTAAATAACGTAACCTCATCGACTCATCAGGCAAGTTTTTAACAGACAGTTCAACGGCGCGCCCAAATCCTACTATCCCCGGAACGTTAAGGGTTCCAGAGCGTAAGCCTCGCTCATGTCCCCCTCCAACAATGAGAGGAGCGAGTGTTATATTCTTATTGCGTGAATCGATATAAAGTGCACCAACCCCCTTTGGTCCATATATTTTGTGCGCGGAAAATGAGGCAAGACTTATATTCATGCGCTGTACATCAAATTTTATTTTGCCGAGCGCTTGCGTGGCGTCGGTATGAAGAGGAATGTCATGTTCCTTACAGATCGCGCCTATCTCTTCAATTTTTTGTATTGAACCAATCTCGTTGTTAGCGGCCATAATCGAAACGAGATAGGTATCATCCCTTATTGCACGAGATATTGAATCTGGGGATACGATGCCGTCGCTTTGCGGCGGTAAGTAGGTCACCTCCGTTCCCATTGCTTCGAGCCTACCGCAACAATCAAGAACAGCTTTATGCTCAATTGTCGATGTGATGACATGCCCCCTTTTGCCCCGATGTTGAAGGCCCGCGATTGCAAGATTGTTCGACTCGGTGGAACCCGACGTGAATATAATATCGGAATGACTCGTCGCATTTATCGATGTTGATATCACTTTTCTTGCATTATCAACAGCTTCCATAGCTTTCCACCCAAATGCATGGTGATTACTGGCAGCATTTCCATAAGCGCAGGTAAAATAGGGCATCATAGTTTGAAGCACGTCGGGATCTAATGGCGTTGTAGCATTGTTATCCAAATATATCGGCCGGGTTAAGTTGTACATAAATTTTTCCCCCTTAACAAACAAAGATGAAATTATTTTTTTATTATCTTGACTATATCTATATCTGCTAGGCAGTAACTACATCGCCTTTACTCACCTCCCCCTGTTCATTAACAAGATTAAGACGAATGGCGGTTGAAACACCGAGCATATGGCTGAGTTGTAGCCCACGCACATATGCCAAAGCTCTCGACCAAGCGCAGTCCTCAAAGAACACCTCCAGAATAGCGTCTGAGCCTTTGTGATCACCGGCAGCTTTCTCAAAGTACTCCTTCGTAATTGCTGCACAAGTGAGTTTCTGAGTCGGCTCTTCGTAAGCAGCATCTGATGTCGGTGGTTTACCGTCAGCGAGGTTTTTGGACACCATCCGCCGTGTGATGATTTCGGGTATTTCTCCAGAAGCTAAGATGTGGACAAGGTGCTGCCTGGCTGAATCTTCGTGAATAACACGTATTTCACTGAGCGGAATCTGATATTTTTCTGCTACGGGCAAAAAGATATTCCTGATCGAGGCGTGGAGATGACTCAAGCGGGGGTTCCGTTTTTGAGAATTAGTGAGGTTATTTATCAGGAACTGGAGGCGGAATATCCCATGATGATCGAATGCCACGGATATCCTCGGTAATTGACCACATTCATCTTGGCTTCGTTTGGCGAACATCAGAGCAGCCTCAAAGGCTTTCAACTGAGCCTCGATAACTATCTCGCTATCCTTATTGAGATAAACTCGTGAATTCCCTGCCAGTATGCTTACGTTAGTTTCTCGCTGATTCATTTTCATCAATATCCTTTTCCATGATGGATCGTATGTATAAGGATGCCCGAAGCATCCATTAATTTTTGGAGCAAAGGGAGTTCTTAAAGAGTGATTGATATAACGTATGGAAGATAAGGAGATCTTTATAATTTCACGTACGCTGAATACCGTTTTCTCTTGCGATCTCGGTTATAAAACAAGTATGTCTGATATTAGGCAAGGGTATAATTCCCATAAAAGAAGTTGGATAAAGGTTAGCGTATCTTTTTTATCAAAAAATAGATCTTCGTCTTGTTTAAACATTTTTTCTTTTTGACCTTGCAGTCGAGGCTCTGAGCCCGGCCATCGGACATCATTTAGCTCTCAGCTTACCGGGTAATTCTGTCACACCAATACAAGGCTCTAGTTGCCAAGTATGGATATGTCCGAACTGTTGTTGAGACAGCTAACTAAAATCCGTTATATCAAGGTAAATCTTCTCAGCAACATTAAAGGGGGGATTCTCGCTATTAAGCCATCGGCGAAAAGTTTCATATGTGAAAACATGGCTGCACCGACCGACTGCCTCAGGAAAACTCAAAAATTGACGTTGTAGAAGTTATCAGGCTATTACCCTTATGAAGGAGGGTTTTAGCCTTTCATTTGGAAGAATAAAATTATTTCAGGTTTGTCATGCTCAAACATCAACCTATTACACACAGCTCAACTTAATTTTTTCTCTTCGAATCACAGCTAGCTCTCCGCTCAACAAACATATTTAAAAATCCATCAGTTATCCTCTTACTATCCGAATAAATCAGCATGGCTACCAACTCGATACAAGATCAATTCAGTGTCCGTACGTCGATAAATCAGTAGTAAATCCGGTGCTCCATGACATTCCAAATAACCAATATAGTTACCATTCAGGCGGTGTTCTTTATACTTCGGTGGTAATGGCTGGCCGGTTTGCAAAAGCGCAAGGGTTTTCATAATGATTTCTTGCGCTTTTTTATTGTTGACGTACTTTTTGGCATCCCTTTTAAATCGGCTCTGATAAACGAAAATCAACACTGTTACCAGCCTAAATCACTTTTTAATTCATCAAGCGTGTTGGCACGGTGAACACCTATCCCGTTCTCTAGATCATGAATTGCCTGTAACGTCTCGCTATTCGGTTGCAGCAACCCATCCGGTAGCCGACCTTCTGCGGCTAATCGATTAATAACCATACGTATAACGGTAGATAAATCGAGCCCAAGTGCTTTGGCATTTGCCATTGCCGCCGCTTTGCAGGCTGGTGACACCCTGGCTCTGACAACAGTATCAGTCATAGTAAATGCTCCCCTGTGTGTTTGATTAGAACACCGTAGCCTTTTTGTAGCCACACGTCAAAAGATTATAAATATGACTTGGTAGCCAATTATCTGAGGAGGGTTTTACCCCTCCTGTTTAATTCTAATACTTAATTAATTATCGATTAAGCCTGACCTTTTACTTCTTTCAAGCCATAGAAAGGAGCGCGATTACCCAAAGCTTCTTCAATACGGATTAACTGGTTATATTTAGCAACGCGATCAGAACGGCTCATAGAACCGGTTTTGATTTGACCTGCGGCAGTACCTACGGCCAGATCAGCAATAGTCGCATCTTCTGTTTCACCAGAACGATGAGAAATTACCGCCGTGTAACCTGCGTCTTTTGCCATTTTAATCGCCGCCAGCGTTTCAGTTAGAGAACCAATCTGGTTGAATTTAATCAGAATAGAGTTAGCAATGCCTTTCTCAATACCTTCTTTCAGGATCTTAGTATTGGTAACAAACAGGTCGTCGCCAACCAACTGGATTTTTTCACCCAATACTTTTGTCTGGTAAGCAAAACCTTCCCAGTCAGATTCATTCAATCCATCTTCGATAGAAACAATCGGGTACTTTCTGGTCAAATCTTCTAAGTAATGAGTGAACTCTTGAGAAGTGAAAGTCTTACCTTCACCTTTCAGTTCATAGTTACCCGTTTCTGGGTTGTAGAATTCAGAAGCGGCACAATCCATAGCCAAAGTGACATCTTTGCCCAGAACATAACCCGCTTGTTCTACCGCTTCTTTAATAGCAGCCAGCGCTGCCGCGTTAGATTCCAAGTTAGGCGCATAGCCCCCTTCGTCACCAACCGCAGTACTCATGCCTTTTGCTTTCAGAACTTTAGCCAAGTTATGGAAAACTTCAGAACCGATACGAACCGCCTCTTTCAGCGTTTTTGCTCCAATCGGTTGAATCATAAATTCCTGGATATCAACGTTGTTATCCGCGTGCTCACCACCATTGATGATGTTCATCATCGGCAACGGCATAGAGAATTTACCCGGAGTGCCATTCAATTCAGCAATGTGCTCGTACAACGGCATGCCTTTCGCTGCTGCTGCGGCTTTAGCGTTAGCCAGAGAAACCGCCAGAATCGCATTAGCACCGAATTGAGATTTATTTTCAGTACCATCCAGATCGATCATGATCCTGTCGATGTTAGCCTGATCTTTAGCATCCTGACCAATAACTGCCTGTGCAATCGAGCCATTTACTGCATCAACAGCTTTCAGTACACCTTTACCCATAAAACGGGATTTGTCACCGTCACGCAGTTCCAACGCTTCACGGGAACCGGTAGATGCACCAGAGGGTGCAGCCGCTAAACCCACAAACCCTCCTTCCAGATGCACTTCTGCTTCTACGGTTGGGTTACCACGGGAGTCAATGATTTCACGACCGATCACTTTAACGATTTTGGACATTAGGTTTTCCTCAGTACAAGTTACATTTCAGGTAAGTGACGGAACACGTCATACCGCCACTCACTGCACATCTTATTTGAGCTGGCCTTTCTGATATTTACCGGCTGCTTTAATAAAACCAGTAAATAATGGATGGCCATCACGAGGAGTGGAAGTAAATTCTGGGTGGAACTGACAAGCCACGAACCAAGGATGCTCTGGAATCTCAATAATTTCTACGAGCTTATTGTCCATTGAACGACCCGCTACCCGCAGACCCGCATCTTCAATACGTTTCAACAGTAAGTTATTCACTTCATAACGATGCCGATGACGCTCAACAATCGTATCTGCCCCATACAAGGTGCGCACTAAACTCTCTTTTGTCAGGTGGCATGGCTGACCACCCACACGCATCGTTCCACCAAGATCACTCTCTTCGCTACGCACTTCTAAATTACCGTCTTCATCACGCCATTCGGTGATCAGACCAACAACCGGAAACCGGCAATCAGGTTCAAATTCTGTTGAGCTGGCTTTTTCCAAACCCGCAACATGACGAGAAAACTCAATCAATGCTACCTGCATGCCGAGACAGATCCCCAGATAAGGAATTTTGTTCTCACGCGCATAACGGGCTGTCATGATTTTGCCTTCCACACCACGACCACCAAAACCACCAGGCACCAGAATCGCATCCAACCCCTTCAATAATTCAACGCCACGGGTTTCAACATCCTGGGAATCAATCAGTTTGATATTCACCGTTAGACGATTTTTCAATCCACCGTGCTTCAATGCCTCAATCACGGATTTGTACGCATCAGGCAGTTCAACGTATTTACCCACCATCCCAATAGTGACTTCACCGGAAGGGTTAGCTTCTTCGTAAATGACTTGTTCCCATTCTGACAAATTTGCTTCCGGGCAATCGAGGCTGAATCGTTTACAAATATAATCATCTAAGCCTTGAGATTTCAATAGCCCTGGGATTTTATAAATGGAATCAACGTCTTTTAGGGAGATAACCGCTTTCTCCGGCACATTACAGAAAAGAGCAATTTTTGCCCGCTCATTAGCCGGAATGACGCGATCTGAACGACAAATCAGAATATCCGGTTGAATACCGATAGAAAGCAGCTCTTTTACCGAATGCTGAGTCGGTTTGGTTTTGACTTCGCCAGCCGCTGCCAGATAAGGCACCAGTGTCAGATGCAGATATAACGTGTGTTCACGGCCAACTTCTACTGCCATTTGACGAATGGCTTCAAGGAATGGCAACGATTCGATATCACCGACAGTACCACCAACTTCCACCAGCACCACATCATGACCTTCACCACCACTGATGATGCGATCCTTAATTTCATTGGTGATGTGAGGAATAACTTGAACAGTCGCCCCCAGATAGTCGCCACGGCGCTCTTTACGCAAAACTTCGGAATAAACCCGACCCGTCGTAAAGTTATTGCGGCGAGTCATTTTAGTACGGATGAAACGCTCATAGTGACCTAAATCGAGATCAGTTTCAGCTCCATCTTCGGTAACAAAAACCTCCCCGTGTTGAATTGGGCTCATCGTACCTGGATCGACATTGATGTACGGGTCCAGTTTCATAATAGTGACATTGAGTCCACGGGCTTCGAGTATAGCCGCCAAAGAGGCTGCGGCAATGCCTTTACCCAGAGAGGATACGACCCCGCCGGTCACAAAAATATAATTAGTTTTCATGCTGAACCTGAAAGTTTAGGTTTAAAAGATGATGGATATAACCAGGACGGGAAAGCAGTATACCCGAACCTTAAATTCGCTACAAATAATCTGCACGAAAATAAGGTATTTTCCCCCTCCACAGCATTTTCAATGTAGACATGTGTACAGACACAAACTTCATTTTTCATGAAGCCAATCGTTATTGCCTCTTCTCAATTTCGAATGAATTTATTACCTTAATTGATTAAAAAACAGTATGATTGCTTCCACAGTGATCGTTTCGTCTGAATTGCACACAGATAAAAGACCCAATATAGGTAACAGTAGCTTATGAGTTAAGGAGCAATGCCATGATTAAACTCACTCAGGAACAATTCGATAAAATTATAGATCTAGAGGACAATACTTATATTGAAAAAATCAGGCAATGCATTTTGTCAGAACATGCCGACTTGGTTGTACATGAGGATGAGAAAAATTTGCGTAAGCGACTGAAAGAGGCGTATCGGTATTTAATCAGCGAGCTGGGCTTTAAAGATAAAAAACTGGTTAGATCATACCTTTATTTAACTGCATTTAATCTTAATTTCCATGGTGTACCAGAAATCAAAAATGCCCTTGAAGCAGGGGAAAACCCGGAACAACAATACAAAGATATCCTGAGGATAATAGATAACTTGTTGAAAAGGAGAAAGTAATATGCCTTTACCTCTGGTAGTTCCGGTAGCCCTGACTGCTGCCGAATATGCGGCATCAGCCCTTGCGGGCATATTGGTTGGCGTTGGTGTTGGCCTCGGCGTTACAGAAATGACAAAAGACAAGGATGATGAAAAAGAGCAAGCGGAAACCCGAACGGACGCGATCAGTACAACAAGGGAAAAATGCAAGGCGTGTCCAGCCATTGAGAAAGTAAGTCCCAGCTGGGAAAGCACCAGCTCATACTCGCAGGTGACCCTTGATTATCAAATCCAGATAGCCAAAACCGTTTACAAACCGGATGCAAAACTCATACAGGTATGGGAATGTCTGGGAGTCAGCTTCGATGGCTGGCGACCAAAAGCATGCCTGTTTCTGGAATCCAAAGCTAAATATGATCAGTTTTTTAGGAAGGGAGAACCGATGGAATGGTGGACGGGAGATGAACCCATGAAAGATCAAGGAAGGCGACAGCAAGACGTATGTACCTTATTGAACAACATTCCACGCTCTCACTGGCATTTTATGGGCCCTGTAAGCGCAGCTTACTATTCAAAAAGATTTTCTAGGTATCCCAATATTAAAGTATTTCATACCCCTTTACTTAGATAGTTCGAGACAATAAATGACTATTTTATCACTAGAAATAGAGTTGTATTTTGACTGGAAAGAATCGTTGACTCCCCAAATAGCCCTCACTGATTTGTATAAGATAACACAACAGACTGACCAATTCTTCGGGCATCATAAAACCTGGTATTTGACTGGGTATACTCGTAATGAAGCATTAAAACATCCTGTTTTTGAAAAACAGCATCCGACAGAAAAAGCGGTTCAAGAGTTTGAAAAAAGCTATAAAAAAAACTTCCCTTTTATAGGAAAGAAAATCTGGGATGGTGAAGTTGATGACCTTGCCTGTTCCCTATTTTATGAAAATTACCGTAGTAACAAACTAGGACAAACTAATATAACAATAAGACTCAATATTGACGAAAAAGAGTTTCAATTTTCACGATTGATTGATTTTATTACCTTTTTGGTTTTCAGCCGTAATACCCCCTATATTATGGTGGAAACTAACGGCTATACCTTGAAACGAAATCAGGTATTTCCCGACAGGTTAAGTGCAGGGTGGATGATTTATTTACCCTTCGTTATGGACCCCTCATTGTTACCAATGGCAGATGAAATCTTGCCTATTGCAAATGATAAAGAGCAATTGGGGACATTAATCATCACCAAAAAAGGCATTTTTGACGGCGAAAATCAGGACGATATTGATAAAGCCAATGATGTTGAAATTCAGTTGGTAAATCTGGGATTACTGCCATTAATTACTGAGGTTTAGTCGTTACCCTTAATCAGGTAGGCATTTCGCACTCCTTTATTTGGATAGTAGAGACAATAAATGACTATTTTATCACCAGAAATAAAACTGTATTTTGACCTACAAGAACCCTTAACTCCCGAAATAGTATTGGCTGATTTGTATCGAATTACTCAGCAAATCGATCACTTTTTTGGCCATCATAAGACCTGGTATTTGACAGGTCATACTCGTAAGGAAGCATTGGAATATCCTGTTTTTGAAGAACAACACCCAACGAAAAAAACAGTTCAAGTGTTTGAAAAAATTTACAAAGAAGATTTCCCTTTTATAGGAAAAAAAATCTGGGATGGTGAAGTTGATGACCTTGCTTGTTCCCTATTTTATGAGAACTATCGTATTGATAGACTAGGGCAAACTAAGCTAACAATAAAGCTCAACATTGACGAAAAGGAGTTTCAATTTTCACGGTTGATTGATTTTATTACCTTTTTGGTTTTCAGCCGTAATACCCCCTATATTATGGTGGAAACTAACGGCTATACATTGAATCGAAATCAGGTATTTCCCGACAGGTTAAGTGCCGGCTGGATGATTTATTTACCCTCCATTATAGATCCCTCATTGTTACCAATGGCAGATGAAATCTTGCCTATTGCAAATGATAAAGAGCAATTGGGGACATTAATCATCACCAAAAAAGGCATTTTTAACGGCGAAAATCAGGACGATATTGATAAAGCCAATGATGTTGAAATTCAGTTGGTAAATCTGGGATTACTGCCATTAATTACTGAGGTTTAACGGCGACCAGATAATTTTCTATCCTTCATCATTCCTTTGATATCTTTTCGTGAATTAGCGCCGCTTTCTGTTTCCGCTTTTCTCGCGTTGATAACAGCCCTCTTGGGCTGTTTGCCATCCCTTTCCGGTTACTGTTTCTTAACCTGTTGCCACATTTGTTCCATTTCTTCCAATGTCGCGGCTTCCAAGGTGTGGCCTTGGTTCAGGATCAGCTTTTCTACTTCTCTAAATCGGTTGTCAAACTTATTGCATGCTTTTTGCAACGCAATTTCCGGTTTGTATCCGAGATGGCGAGATAAGTTCACAACAGCAAACAATAAATCACCAATCTCCTCTTCCAAATGCTGCTGATCAACAACCGCCTGATAAGCTTCATCCATTACTTCGTCGATCTCTTCATAAACTTTGTCCAGCACTGGCCCCAAGGTATCCCAGTCAAAACCAACCGCAGCACAACGTTTCTGTATTTTATACGCTTTCATCAATGCCGGCAGACTTGCCGGAATGTCATCAAGGACCGAATGCAGATCTTTTTGCGCTCTTTCCTGCACCTTACGTTTTTCCCAACCACTGATAGCCACGTCACCGCTGATATCCTGCTGCTGACCGAAAATATGTGGGTGGCGGCGCTCCAGTTTATCGCTAATCGCATGGCAAATATCATCAAAATCAAACAACTGTTGCTCTTTGCCCATTTCAGCATAGAACACCACCTGAAATAACAGATCGCCTAGTTCTTCTTTTAGATCAGAAAAATCACCTCGTTCAATGGCATCAATGACTTCATAAGTCTCTTCTAATGTATAAGGTGCGATAGTTTTGAACGTTTGTTGTTTGTCCCAAGGACACCCCTGTTGAGGATGGCGCAATTGCGCCATAATCTCTAATAACCGTTTTATACCCGTCATCTTTCAAGTTGTCTCTTTGTTGGCTGCACTCGCTCACCCCGGTCACATAGTTCGCGATGCTCCCGGGGATTCACTCCCTTGCCGTCGCGATGCATCTTGAAATCCATTGGGTATATAGCAGATGATTTCATTTTTTATCCAAATTTTCCTGCGGTTAGTTGCCATGAAGGCGTTTGGCTTCAATAACATCCGGTAACTGATTGGTTTTCGCCAAGATCCGTCCCAGTACTTGCAGGTTATAAATCTCAATATTCATATCGATGGTAGCAATCTGCTGTTTTACATCACTGCGGCTACTCACCCCAAGCACGTTCACCTTTTCATTCGCCAGGATCGTGGTGATATCACGTAATAATCCACTGCGATCATTCGCAACCACACGCACAATCAGTGAGTAACCGCTGGAGTAACTCTCTCCCCAAACCGCATCTACGACCCTTTCCGGCGCATTTTCCTGCAATTCAGCCAGTTGTTCACAATCAACCCAGTGGATGGAGATACCCCGACCACGAGTGATAAAGCCGACAATCTCATCTCCAGGAATTGGCTGGCAGCAACGGGCAATGTGATGCATCAAGTTACCCACACCTTCTACCACAATCCGCCCATCGTCTTTAGTAGAACTACGCTGTGGATGTGATTTATTTTCTAAATTGCGAAGCGCTTCCCGATCTGCATCCTCTGCGGTGGTTTTCTTGAGTTTGCTTTGTAAGAAATTGACCAACTGGTTAATACGGATATCACCCACCCCAATTCCCGCCAGTACTTCATCAAGTGTATGGACGTTATAACGAGCAATGAGCAACTTTTCCGCCTCTTTTAGGCTGATATCCAAGTGTTCCAGTTCGTTATCCAGCATCTGACGACCTGCGATAATGTTTTTATCCCGATCCTGTTTGCGGAACCAGTTATGGATTTTCGCCCGACCACGGCTTGTGGTGACATAGCCCAAGTTTGGATTTAACCAATCACGACTTGGGTTCGGATGTTTCTGGGTGATGATTTCAATCTGATCGCCCATTTGCAATTGATAGCTGAATGGCACAATGCGACCACTGATTTTCGCCCCAATACAACGATGCCCCACATCGCTGTGAATATGGTAAGCAAAATCCAGCGGCGTAGAACCGGTAGGTAGATCAATAACATCGCCTTTCGGTGTAAATACATATACCCGATCATCAAACACCTGACTGCGGACTTCATCCAGCATCTCACCAGAATCAGCCATCTCTTCTTGCCATGTGATAAGTTTACGCAGCCATGCAATACGCCCCTCATATCCGGCACGACTACCCGCCACTGCCCCCTCTTTATATTTCCAGTGGGCGGCGATTCCCAATTCTGCATCTTCATGCATCTGACGGGTACGGATCTGGATTTCCAATGTCTTACCACCCGGCCCAAGCACTACGGTATGAATAGATTGGTAGCCATTAGGCTTCGGGTTAGCCACATAATCATCGAATTCATCCGGCAAATGACGATAGTGAGTATGTACTATCCCCAGTGCCGCGTAACAATCCTGCAAACGTTCAACCACAATCCGCACAGCCCGAACATCAAACAGCTCATCAAATGTCAGTGATTTTTTCTGCATTTTGCGCCAGATGCTGTAGATATGTTTAGGACGCCCGTATATCTCAGTAGTGACGCCCTCCTTGAGCATATGCTTACGTAATGTATTAACAAAGTGGTCAATATACTGCTCACGATCAATGCGACGCTCATGCAGCAATTTCGCAATTTTTTTATATTCATCAGGATGGAGATAACGGAAGCAGTAATCCTCAAGTTCCCATTTAAGTTGACCAATGCCTAATCGGTTAGCGAGCGGCGCGTAAATGTTGGAACACTCTTTCGCAGCCAATACACGCTCATCTTCAGTCGCCTCTTTAACTTCCCGCAAATGGGCAATCCGCTCTGCCAATTTGATAATGACACAGCGAAAATCTTCCACCATTGCCAATAACATCCGGCGAACATTATCAACCTGTACGGAACAAATTGAATCGTTATGAGTGGCTTTCAACTGACGAATAGCATCCATTTCCATAACGCCTTTCACCAGATTGGTAATTCCACTACCAAACGCCTCAGTGACCGTTTGATCGTCAAGTAATTTGGCATCCATCAATGGGAACAGCAACGCCGCACGCATACTGTCATTATCCATACTCAGCGTGGAGAGGATCTCAACCATCTCTACACCACGCCATAACAGAAGTTCTGAATCAGGATGATTTTGCGCTTTTTCGTGACAATAACGCCAGGTTTTGGCTAATTTCTCACCCAATTGAAGATTCGCTATATTTAAACTCGCGATCCACCTGTTTACTGCAAACTCTCCCGCAGGGGTTAAATGAGCACTTCTTACCGCAACCATAATCTCTCCCGACGACTTCATAGCTTTCATCTAGCCATGACCTAACGGCTAAATAGCACCATTGACTCCAAATGGCTTGTATGTGGAAACATGTCCAGCATCCGCACACTGATAATATGATAGCCAGCCTCAAGCAGAATCTTACTGTCCCGTGCCAATGTTGTTGGATTACAAGAGACGTAGACCACTTTTTCAGGGGCCAGCTTGACAATGTGTGACATGACTATTGTCGCACCAGCACGCGCCGGATCTAATAAGACTTTATTAAACCCCAACTTTGCCCAAGGTTGATGACGTATGTCAGCTTCCAAATTTTCATGGCAGAAGGATATGTTATCCAAATTATTTAATCTGGCATTATATTGCCCATTAGCTACCAGTGTGGCAACCCCTTCGACGCCAACCACCGACTGCACTATTTGACCAATAGGTAAAGTGAAATTCCCCATTCCACAGAATAGATCAAGCACGTTGTCATTCGGTTGTAAATCGAGCCACTCTATCGCCTGAGCAACCATTTGTTGATTCACCTGATCGTTAACCTGAATAAAATCTCTTGGACTGAAAACCAATTTCAGTCCACCTACCTGATACCAGGGTTCCTGCGGTTCATTCAGCGACTCAAGTGAAGTTTCATCCGCCGCCAGATAGACCGCGACATTATGTTGCACGGAAAATGTGCATAGTTTCTCTTTATCTTCCCATTTCAAGGGATCAAGATGGCGCAATATCATCAATGGACCATTATCTGCCAGCACCAATTCCACATGCCCCAACCGTTTAACCGCTTTCAAATTACTCAGACACTGAGCCAATGGTCGCAATAACTGTTCCAATTCAGGTCGCAAAACAGGGCATTCTTTTATAGCAATTAACTCATTGGATTGATTTTGACGAAATCCCATCACCAGGCGGCGCTGTTTTACTTGATAGTGTAAACCAAGCCTTGCCCGGCGCCGATAACCATATTCAGGACCCAGAATCACCGGCTTAGCAGAAACCGTTACACCAGTTTCCCGTCTAATCAGATGTTCCAGAACGCTGGCTTTACTCTCACGTTGTAAATCCGATGCAACATGTTGTTGCTGACAACCGCCACATACTCCAAAATGCGGACAACGGGGATTCACACGATATGGACTGTCAGATAGACGCTTAACCAACTTTGCTTTGGCAAATTGGCGTTTCTCTTCCGTTAGTTGTACCTGTGCCTGTTCACCGGGCAATAATCCGGTGACAAAAATAGTTTTACCCTGATGGCGAGCTACGCCCTGCCCCTGAGCATCCAGATTATCAGCAGTGACTGTAATGATATGCCGATTTACTGTTCGGCGATTGGGGGAATAAAATTGCACCATGATTCTTACGGACTATGAATTATTAAGTTCTTATTTTCCCATAATGGACGATTATGACCAAATATAGCTTACGCATCCGCATGATGAGCCTGATCCTAGTTCCAATTTTACTGGTTGGCATGTTTTTCAGTATCTCATTCCTCTGTTATCACTATCGTGAACTGAAAAACCAAATTGTTCGATCCGGGATCAGTATTATTGAACCCCTTTCTATCGCCAGTGAAATCGGCATCAATCTGCATAACCGTGAACGTGTCAATTCACTGATAACCCGGCTTCACCGCAGAAATTCTGAGATAGTTCGGGCGATTGCCATTTTTAACGATGATAATCAGCTATTTGATATCTCAAACTATAAATACAATTCAGCTCAACTACAGATCTCGCCAGATATGCCTCTGCCAACCACCTTGACAAAAATGGAGGTTAAAAACAGTATTATTCTACGTATGCCCATTATTTCAGAACACCATCTGTCTCAGAATCATCAGAATTCTGATGTCCCATCTTTACATCCGATTGGTTATATCGCTATTGATCTTGATTTACGATCAGCTCACTTACAGCAATATAAAGAAATCGTTATTTTTATATTACTATTACTGATTTGCCTTGGTTGGGCATCACTGTTTGCCTACCATTTGGTTCGTAAGATCACAAAGCCTATCAGCGATATGGTCAGTACTGTCGATAGAATTCGCCAAGGACAATTAAACAGCCGTGTCAGTGGGAAATATTTTGGTGAATTAGATACGCTGAAAAATGGCATCAATGCAATGGCCAAATCGCTCTCCAGCTATAAAGAAGAGATGCAAAACGATATCGATCAAGCAACATCGGATCTACGGGAAACAATGGAGCAATTCGAAATTCAGAACGTTGAGCTGGCAATAGCGAAAAAACGCGCGCAGGAAGCGGCCAGAATAAAAACGGAATTTCTGGCAAATATGTCTCATGAATTACGTACTCCACTCAATGGCGTAATTGGCTTTACCCGCCAAACACTGAAAACACCTTTAACAATACAGCAAACTGAATATCTGTATATTATCGAGCGCTCCGCTAATCATCTACTGAATATTATCAATGATATATTGGATTTTTCGCGGCTTGAAGCGGATAAATTGGTATTGGAAAACGTTCCATTCCTTTTACAGGATATGATTGATGAGATCATGGTGTTACTGACACTCAGCGCCAAAAGTAAGAATATTCAGCTAACTCACCATATTGATCCCCAAATACCGAATCTGGTTGTAGGTGACCCTATGCGCCTCCAGCAAATACTCACCAATATCATCGGTAATGCAATTAAATTCACGGACCAAGGTTCTGTGGAGATAAAGATCAATCTGCTACAACAGCAACACCATAAAATCAATTTAGAGATTATTGTCAGCGATACAGGCATCGGTATCAGCCCTGAGCAGCAACCTCATCTATTTCAGGCTTTTCACCAAGCAGATGCCAGTATTTCTCGCCGTTATGGCGGTACCGGCCTCGGTCTGGTCATTACAAGGAAACTGATCCGAGAAATGGGCGGAAATATTAGTTTTACCAGCGAGCCAGAAAAAGGTTCTGTTTTCCGTTTTGATTTATGGCTAGGAAAAGACGATTTCATTCTAACCGGCTCAGTTGCACCACAAAAGACGCTTGTCCATCCCCCACGTTTACCGATGACCGTCATGGCCGTCGACGATAATCCAGCCAACCTCAAACTAATAGGTTCATTACTGGAAGAAACCGTAGAAAAAACAGTGCTATGTAACAATGGAGAAGAAGCTTTGCAGTCAGCAACTTCTCACCATTTTGATGTCATTCTGATGGATATTCATATGCCAGGTATGGATGGCATCTGTACTTCTGACCACATCCACCAGCTACCGCAACACCGCAGTACACCGATCATTGCGGTTACAGCCTATACTTGCCGACCAAAGAGCGATACAGACCAATCTCCATTTGAGGATTTCCTGACCAAACCTCTCGATGAAGATCGTCTGAGAGCAGTGTTAAGTCGCTATGTCAAAACGCCAAAATCACAACATATTAACTGGCCATTAGCATTACAACAGGCAATAGGAAAAGAACAGTTGGCTATAGATATGTTGCAAATGTTGGCAGATTTACTGCCAACGATTAAAACAATCACAGAAAAAGTTTTGTCAGGGGAAACAGCGGAAGATTATCAGCAACAGATCCATAAACTACACGGTAGCTGCTGTTATAGCGGCGTGCCACAACTTAAAGCTCTCTGCCAATTAATTGAACAACAATTACAACAAGGCGTTCAATTAACCGATATAGAACCTGAATTGTTGGAACTGACAGATGAAATTGATCATGTCCTTACCGCCGCAAAAAAAATATTGAGTCGCGGCGAGAATATACCCTATGGATTTCAAGATGCATCGCGACGGCAAAGGAGCGAATCCCCGGGAGCATAGATAACTATGTGACCGGGGTGAGCGAGCGCAGCCAACAAAGAGGCAACTTGAAAGATAACGGGTATATCAATTGCACACAATAAACTTACGATACTCTTCATAAGCATAATTATCTGTCATGCCACTGATGTAATCCTGAATAAGACGGGCACGATAATAGAATTCCATCAGGTCTTTTTCAGATTCATCAGTGGCAACAATTTTCTCCACGGCTTCACCATAAGCCAGACGATGTTTGGTAGAAAGTTTGTGTAGCAATCGAGTTTCCATAAAATAATCCTTGTGGAAATTGTTCTGGTTCAGTTCCACAAAATCCTGACGGGATATCTTTAATAACGGATAATAAAAATCCAATAACCCATTAATAACTCGGTATCCCTGTAACTCCAATTCTTCAATTTCTGGATGATTAAACACTCTCTTACAAGCAATACTCTTCAACGTCTTAAGTAATCGATGCTCTTCACTGCTATCTTCAAGTAGAGCTTGATTAAACGAGCCCTCAAAAATAGCCGGCAGATGATCAATAAAACGACGAGCCGTGTAAGGCACAAGTTTACCGGTAATATAAACCCGCAAATACATAAAAAATTGATCCTGCTGGCTTCGACGTAATTCGTTACCGTGAGTTCCCTTGTACGCCTTTCTGACCGTTAAGTCGAATAGATCCCCGGCCCGATGACCGCCATTTTCTTGCCACTCCTGTTCCAAATATCCCATCAGTGTATCGACGCTGAAAATCGTTTTTTCAACAGCATCATCCAAATCAGCAATGCAATAAGAGATATCATCTGCTGCTTCCATAATATAAGTCAGTGGGAAGCGACAGAACTCACCCATTTTAAGCTCACGACGTAATTCGCGAACAAAATGCTCCTCCGACCAATAAAAACCTGGCTTTTTCATCAAATAATTAAATTGATTTGGTGTTTCTTCAAGACGAAAAGCAGGGCAAGTATATTTTAGAATACAACCAACCTGGGCATAAGTCAGATTGAGTTTTAATAAGCTATGCACCATACGGATAGCCTGAGCATTCCCTTCAAACTGACATAAATCTTTACGCAACTGGCGACGAAAGAGATCTTTTTTCACATCACCACATAAACGCAATTCGAAGATTTCGCATCGATCTTCTCGCTTAATATTTTCCAAGGAAAAATTAAGATCGAGCTTTTTGGCAAACCAATCTTTAATTGCCGCTTCACCAAAATGACCAAATGGTGGATTACCAATATCATGCATTAAACAAGCCATTTCAATCAAACTTTCAAATGATAATAGCCGTTTATCCAACCCGTAATCAGCCAGCAAATTACGCGTTTTCAATTCATTAATAATCGTTTTCGAAATATAGCGCCCAACCTGTTGCACTTCCAATGAATGCGTTAAGCGACTGCGGACAGCGGCATTATTTTCCAGCGGAAAAACCTGTGTTTTTTGCTGTAAACGACGAATAGCCGCTGAATTCATAATCCGCCCACGATCGCTTTCAAACTGGCGAATAACCTGCTCTTCATCATTAGGATCAATATGATACTGACGGTATTTACGCTGATAGTTAAGCTTCTGACTAAAGTCTATCCCGGACATTTATCCCCCCGACTTGTGAGATAGCACAGTTTTACACTACAGATTATCTGATTGTTCCGTATTAGATGTTAAACTCAAACACGGAATGATTTTATATGATTAATTAATCAACAGCGAGTATGACATCATGAAAGTAGGCGTGATAGGTGCTATGGAGCAAGAAGTGACGTTACTGCGTGATCAAATTGAAGATCGCCAAACATTGTCACGAGGTGGCTGCGAAATCTATACCGGTAAACTCAACGGCGTGGAGATCGCACTGTTAAAATCAGGTATTGGTAAAGTTTCTGCTGCAATTGGTACAACTTTACTGCTTGAACATTGTCAGCCTGATGTAATTATTAACACCGGATCAGCGGGTGGCCTTGATCCAAAACTGCAAATCGGTGATATCGTGATATCCCGCGAAGTTCGCTATCATGATGCTGATGTTACCGCTTTTGGTTATGAGCCCGGCCAGATGGCACAATGCCCCCCAGCTTTCGTGGCGGATGACCAGCTAATTGATCTGGCAGAAAAATGTATTCATTCACTAAATCTGAACGCAGTACGTGGGCTGATTTGCAGTGGTGATGCATTTATTAATGGTGCGGAACCACTAGCGCGTATCCGGGAAACTTTCCCACAAGTGACGGCGGTAGAAATGGAAGCGGCAGCAATAGGGCATGTCTGCCATCAATACAACACCCCATTTGTAGTGGTACGTGCTATCTCTGATGTGGCGGATAAAGAATCTCATATCAGCTTTGATGAATTTCTTGCCGTGGCAGCTCGCCAATCTACATTAATGGTCAACGCAATGCTGACAACTCTGAATAAAGACAAATAATATATTACTGACACGCCCTGATGAATATTTTCGGGCGTGTTTGCGGGCGACATATTTAATGTTTTAAAGAGCACCCTTCAATGAAATGGATAAAAAGCACGGGTTCAATTGGATTATCGCTTTTACTGTTTCTCAGTAGTTTCAGCCATTCTCTGTATGCAGCTCCCTTACGGGTAATCAGTTTATCTCCGTCAACCACAGAATTAGCCTATGCCGCCGGGCTAGGTGACAATCTGATCGCAGCCAGCGCGTATTCTGATTATCCCCCTCAGGCCCGTAAACTTGAGCAAGTAGCTAACTGGCAAGGCATCAATCTGGAACGCATTATTACCCTTAAACCTGAGCTGATTCTGGCATGGCGTGGCGGTAATCCCCAACGTCCACTGGAACAACTTGCTGCTTTTGGCATTAAAATCTTTTATTCCGATCCCATAACCACCGAACAGATAGCGCAGGATTTAGAACGACTCGCTGAATATAGTCCTCACCCAGAACAAGCAAAAAAATCCGCGACTGAACTTCGTCAACGATTTGCCAATTTGCAACAAAAATATGCCACTACAACTCCCAAACCGGCCTTTTTACAATTCGGCACTTATCCTCTGTTTACCGCTTCCGGCCATACATTGCAAAGTGAAGTGCTTTCAATCTGTGGCGGCAAAAATATTTTTGCCAACAGCCCCGTCCCCTGGCCCCAAGTCAGTCGTGAACAAATACTCACGAGGAAACCTGAGATAATTGTTATCAGTGGTGGACAGGAACAAGTCAAACTAATTGAAAATTTCTGGCATCCACAATTGCATGCCAAAGTGATTACATTACATGAAGATTGGTTCCATCGCGCAGGGCCACGCATCATTCTGGCAGCCGAACAGCTATGCCAGCAATTGAATGACAAAGATTATTGATAAAGCAAAATCGTTTAATAGGATTGCAAGAGGACTCCCGAAAATGGGTCATAATATTCAGACCCATTACGGGAAATCGCCTGGAATCAGATACTGAAAGAAGAACCACAACCACAAGTTGTCTTAGCATTAGGGTTCGTGACGATAAAACGTGAACCTTCCAGACCTTCGGTATAATCAACACAACCGCCAACCAAATACTGTAGGCTCATCGGATCAACAACCAACTCCACACCTTGTTTCTCAATGGTCATATCACCTTCATTCATTTGATCATCAAAGGTAAAACCATACTGAAAGCCACTGCATCCACCACCGGTGATATAAACCCGTAAACGCAAGTTTGGGTTTTCTTCATCCGAAACCAAAATTTTCACTTTGTTAGCTGCGGCATCCGTAAACTGCAAAGGTAATACGATATCATCGCTCATCATTTTTACTCCAGACTGGAACTCGGCAAAAATATTCAGAAGACAACAAAAATTTGCCGATCATTAATAACTCGAATTATCCAATACCTGATTAGTTCGTTCAAGTATTGTCATTTTGACAACACACTAACCGCTAAAAAATTATCACACATTTGTTTACCATCGCGGCTACCTTAGCGACAAACGCTGGCTTTTTACGATAGCTTCAAAGAGCAGTAAACCGTCACGTGTAGTTAAACCCTCCGTCAATCAATTAACAATTAAGAAAGAAAAAATATTGATTTATCATCATGATTAGTTACTTTATTGAATATTTTTCAAAGTAACCATATGGAGTTCCTATGCGAAAAATGTTGCCACTGATGCTTGCTGTCACCTTGACAGGTTGTGCCGCTCATAGCAAACAAGCCGATATTGACAGCTATACCTCGAAAAAAATTAATGAAATTATAGAAAACCAAGTAAAACCGGGAAACAAAGATAATCCCGGAGAAATAATAAAAAACGTCTCTTATCAATTACTGGGCACACCTTATGCCGCCAACAAACTTATTGGCTCCCCTACTGAACCTGAAAAATTAGTTATAGACCTCAACGGACTAGACTGTTTTACTTTCCTTGATTATGTAGAATCGCTAAGAAAATCCAACGACCAAAGTGATTTTGTAAAAAATCTCATCCAGACAAGATATATCGACGGAAAGATTAGCTTTTTACAAAGAAAACACTTCTTTACAGATTGGTCAATCAGAGAAAAATTAAATGCCAAAGATGTAACGGATGAAATAAGTTCTTCTTACATAAAAATCACAAAAAGCCTGAATAAAAAGGCTGATGGTAGCGAATATATCCCCGGACTGGGTGTTACCAAAAGAGAGATTAAATATATTCCAGGCGATAAAGTCAACGATGCCGTTATTAAGAATCTAAAAACGGGCGATTATATAGGAATATATACCCATCTTGCCGGATTGGATGTCACACATACAGGGATTTTTATTATGACAGATCATGGCCCAATGCTGAGGAATGCATCCTCACTTGCTGCGAATAAAAAAGTTGTCGATTCTCCATTTCTTGATTACGTAAAGAATAAACCCGGAATTATCGTTCTAAGAGCCTTATAATCCGAGGGGCAAACGACAACCCCACTTAAAAATAGATTCAGGAGCCTTTCATGAGCCAATCCGACATCCTCTATTCTCAGGCAAAGCAACTTATTCCCGGCGGCGTCAACTCTCCGGTACGTGCATTTAATGGTGTTGGCGGTACTCCGTTGTTTATCAAACATGCTGATGGCGCTTATCTCTATGATGTTGATGGTAAAGCCTATATCGATTATGTCGGTTCCTGGGGGCCAATGGTACTGGGACATAACCACAGCACTATCCGTAATGCCGTTATCAAAGCCGCAGAGCAAGGATTAAGTTTTGGCGCCCCCACCGCCACGGAAGTGGAAATGGCACAGTTGGTGACTGAACTGGTGCCATCAATGGATATGGTGCGCATGGTTAACTCAGGCACAGAGGCGACCATGAGTGCTATCCGTCTGGCCCGTGGCTATACCCATCGCGATAAGATCATCAAATTCGAAGGTTGCTATCACGGCCATGCTGATTGCTTGCTGGTGAAAGCCGGTTCTGGCGCGTTGACTATCGGCCAACCAAATTCACCGGGGGTTCCGGTTGATTTCGTCAAACATACGCTGACCTGTATTTACAACGACCTAAGTTCAGTTAGGGAAGCGTTTGAACAATATCCGCAAGAGGTCGCCTGTATTATTGTTGAACCGGTTGCCGGTAATATGAACTGCGTACCGCCACTACCTGAATTCCTACCCGGTCTGCGCGCACTGTGTGATGAATTCGGTGCTCTGTTGATCATCGATGAAGTGATGACCGGTTTCCGCGTCGCTCTATCCGGCGCACAATCTTATTACGATGTCGAACCCGATATAACTTGCCTTGGCAAAATCATTGGTGGCGGTATGCCCGTTGGCGCTTTCGGCGGGCGTTATGAAGTGATGGAGAAATTAGCTCCCATTGGCCCTGTTTATCAGGCAGGAACCTTATCCGGCAATCCGATTGCAATGGCCGCCGGCCTTGCTTGCCTGAAAGAAGTTTCTCAACCCGGTGTACATCAACGCCTGACTGAGCTAACAGATAATCTGGCTGCTGGCCTGATGAAAGCAGCAAAAGCTGCCGGTATTCCTCTGGTGGTTAATCATGTCGGCGGGATGTTTGGCATTTTCTTTACTGATGCAGAAACCGTCACTTGCTATCAGGATGTGATGAATTGCGATATTGAGCGTTTTAAACATTTCTTCCACCTGATGCTTGATGAAGGGGTTTATTTAGCGCCTTCTGCATTTGAAGCGGGTTTTATGTCTATTGCTCATACTGATGAAGATATTCAGCGTACTGTTGATGCTGCCGCTCGCTGCTTTGCCAAGCTAAAATAATTTCTTTTTTTTCAAATAATAGCGCCGTATTCTTACGGCGCTCATTCTTTCCATCCTTCCCATCATATACGGCGGCATATTCGTATTCAGATGTCACGATTAGCCTCATCCCTGAATCCAATCTCTTTATGTCTCAGAAAAATTTAGCCATAAAACTGACTGATACTCTCTTTTTCTTGGCCGGATACGATGACATTTAACAGCCGTTCATAATATGTAGCCATCCTATCAATAACTGCTTCTGTATACAGTTCCGGATTGTAATTGAGTTCACAACTGATATTTTGTGGCATGTATAAGAAATTCATCCCAAATGATTCAAAAGGAATTATTTCGGTCTCTATCACTTCCACATCAAGGTTTGGCAGTGATAATTTTTCATCTTTAGACATGTCGATAAAATCATAGAAACTTTGTGCATCCAAATAGTTAAACAGAACGTTAAATATATTATCCCTCGCCTTTTCTCCCACCGCGTCAATCACGACAGACATGTGGATATTAGAATTCTCTATGGCGCGATGAATAGACTGACTAACCTGCTTAATGATTCCTTGTAGGCTCATTTCCTTACTGATATTTGATTTTACTATCAAGTCACCCAAGAATAACCCTATTGTTTGATGGCTTTCTATGAGAGTTCGGTCAGCTTTTGGTGAGGTAACAATATGTTGTGATTCACCAGAGTGCATAAAAAGACAAGTGTGGAACAAAGCCATAAATAACATATAAGGTGTGATCTTCTGAGTTTCACAATATTGCAAAACAGCTTTATCCAGCGAATCTGGTATTTTGATATGGCGGGCGTGAGACCGATATTTTGAAGCCAGATGTTTTCTGAAAGAAACAGGAAAATCGCGTTCTGGATTAACATCAGAAAATTGTTGTTGCCAGAATTTAATTTGTTTTTTAGCTGCCTCAGTCGCATGGATTTCTTGCAAGTCATAAACATAACCAGAATATTGCATGGCAACGGGTGGCAACATGTTTTCTTGCTCCTGTGAATAAGCCGTATATAACTGTTTAAACTCATTCATAATGATATTGACAGACCATCCATCGGAGATAATATGGTGTACATCAATAAATAATACCGTGATTGTTTCCGAAACAGGCAGTAGGAATGTCTTGATTAGCGGGCCATTATAAACATCAAAAGGTGTTCTTAATTTCTCTTCCCAGAGCTTATTAATTTCAATAATGATTTGTTCTCTCTCGATTCCTCTTGGTAACGCTTCAATAACTTGAAGATTAATTTTCATACTATTATCAGGCTGCATGAAAATTTGCCCATTTTCTTTATAAAACTTAAAACGCAAACTTTCATGTCGCGCTAAGATGGTATTTAAACTTTTTTCCAACGCACTGTGATTCAACTCTCCTTCCATCAGTAAAGTAATAGGTACGTGGAAACTGTCCTCCAACAGCGCTTCTTGAATAAAATACCAATACATTTTCTGACAATAAGAAATAGGCATTTTTCCATCAAATGTATTGTGATCAGATATATTGTGTGTTGTCTTCGGTGCGGATATTTCATGCTTATGACTGTGACAAATTACACTGGCAATCTGAGCAATGGTTGGATTTGCAAATAACTCATGCATACTGAAATTATTGGCCAAAGTATTTCTTATGGAAGCGGTTATTTTAACTGCCAAGAGTGAGTGACCACCGAGTGAGAAGAAATTATCATAAATGCCAATTTGATTGATTTTTAGATGTTCTTGCCATAACTGACAAAGTTTTTCTTCGATTTCATCTCTCGGTGCAATATAAGCCTGACGACGTAAGCCATTTTCATCTGGAATAGGTAACGCTTTTTTATCCACTTTATTGTTCAAATTCAGTGGAATACGTTCCAATGGGATATAGAGACTGGGCACCATATAGTCAGGTAGTTGTTTTTTCAAGGCGGATTCCAATAGCTCTGCAAGTTCTCCACTAATAGCAGGAAGTTGCGGATAATTAGCTAAATGCGTCTGGCTGTAATCTGAGCGCGCCTGCACTTGAGGTAATTCACCTCGGCTGAAAATCACATCCAGTAAATCAGGTTGCTGCTGTGACCATGTAAGTTCACACTGGTAGCCGCACTGTTCCGCATATTGAAGTAAGGATTCGAGTGCCAAAACTTGCTCCGCGGCTTCTGGAGAAAAACCGTCGGCATCTTTTAGTGGAAAAACAATCTGATTAGATGGCCAATGGCGTAGCCCTTCCGCTAAATCAAAATCATCTTTGATACGGGCATTAGGAATACCTGAGACACCAAATGTATCGAATTTCCCTATCTCTAACACATTACGAAGATCTTCAATAGAATTAAAATCGCACCAAGTTATGGGTAAATTGCAACATAACTCCGCATTTTTATCGCATTTATGTAATATCACTTCATAACGATAGCGCAGCATTTCATTGTCGCCAACACCACGTTTAACCAAAATATCAACTCTTCCAATTTCAGGGTAACGCGTCGGCAATTGTGCAAAATAGGTTGGACTCAGTAAAAACTCTTTTTCTTTCTGTAGACGCTGTTGAATGCGGTTTGCCAGCGTACCCACCGAAATACGTTGCCCATTCAGGCGATTTTTCTCGATGGCTGTTACATGTGCAGTTAACAAATCTAAGTTACGGATATCTCCCAGTAAAATTTTCCCCCCGGTTTTAACCGCAGGCAATAACTGTGTAATGACTTTTTCCAGATATTGAATATTGGGGAAATATTGGACAACGGAATGCATCACAACGGTATCGAACTGATCAGGCGTGATTGTGCCTAAATTCAGTGCATCTCCCCTGATTAGCTCCACGTGTGACCAGCCACGCTGCCGCAAAATTTTCTGGTGATGTGTCAATACCTCCGCTGAAATATCAGTGACCAATACTGATTCGCACCGTTCAGCATAGCGATACAACAATAAACCCGCCCCACAGCCAATTTCCAATAAGCTGCGGGGATGCAGGGATTCAATCCGCTGCATGGTACCCGCCCGCCATTCTTCCATTTGGTCCAATGCGATCGGCTGTCCGGTATAATTATTTATCCAACCATCAAAATCACTATTGTTATCGCTCTCATCGGTAGTATCGGTGACAATATTTTTTGTTATCTCCCGCCGATACCGACCATCAAAGATCTCTGTCCAGCTTTCAAGGTAATCTGCATTAAAAGCGGCTGCTTTCTCCGGCAGCCAATTCGTACTCGGGCAAACATAAGCAATGAGTTTCCTATCCTCACTGTCATAACCATCAGCGATCACGGCAGCATTACTTAAAATCTCCTGCCCCGCCAGCACCGATTCGATTTCCCCCAATTCAATACGATGGCTGCGAATTTTAACCTGCGAATCCAAGCGGCCAATGAATTCCAACTCACCTTCTGGCGTCCAGCGTACTAAATCACCAGTACAGTAAAGTCGGTCTGCCGGGTTGGTACTGAAGGGATCTCGGATAAATTGTTTTTCCGTGATATCCGGTGCATTCCGGTAACCACGTGCCAGTTGAATGCCACCGATATGCAGTTCCCCGACAGCCCCAAGAGGCACCAGATTACCGTCGGAATTCAGGATACGCATCACAGTATTCGGCAGCGGTTTTCCAATCGTCACTCGCTTATCTGCTGTTAATAAGGCGGAGGTCACAATCGAAGTACACTCTGTTGGGCCATAAACGTTAAACAGCTTTCTGCCCTGTGACCACTGCGCGGCAATATGCGGCACCACAGCCTCCCCTGCCAGCAACAAAGTTGAAATTGTGCGCCATTTGTTAAAATCCAAATGAGGCAACAGCGCCGGCGGGAGTACAGCGTGGGTAATGTGGTGTTTTTCAACCATCTCATCCAACCATTCAGGCGAACGGCGGTGTGTTTCTGAAATCAAATACAATGTGGCACCATAGGCCAAAGTCATTGCCATTTCCAACACTGCGGCGTCGAAGCTCCAGGAAGCAAACTGCAACCCGCGAATATCAGCATCCGCACCAAATAACGTGGCTTGTGCTTGTACCAGATTCACCCAACCCTTGTGCTCCAGCATCGCTCCTTTTGGTCGGCCAGTAGAACCAGAGGTATAAATGACATAGGCCAGATGATTTTCTGTCAGGGGTACTGAACGATGAACGATATTGCCAGTGGGCAGGTTTTGCACATGTGACTGTACCGTTTCAGCATCCAGACAGATAACGCGTTGCTGGCTGATAGGCAATTTATCAACCAGCGGTGTTTCGGTCAGGATAAATTCAGCACCACTGTGCTCCAACATGTATTGCAGGCGGGCTTGCGGATAACTGGCATCCAAAGGCACATAAGCTCCACCCGCTTTGAGGATGCTCAGCAGTGCAATCACCGTTTGCAATGACCGGGGAAGGCAAATTGCAACCAGAATATCTGGCTGGATACCCTGCTCAATCAGGTAATACGCCAACTGATTGGCCTGAGCATTAACAGCCTGATAACTTAAAGCCTCTTCACCAAAAACCAGCGCGGTTTTTTCAGGATTCAGTGCCACTTGTTCTTCAAACAACTCATGAAAGCAGCGCCCTTGTGGGTAATGGTTCTGTGGCCCATTTAATTCATGCAGTAAGGTATGCTTTTCAACTTCTGTCAATAATGGGAGTTCATGAATGGAGGGTTCTTTATTTACTGAATCATCTGTCATCACCTCAACAATGCCAGAAAGCAAGGTTTCGTAATTGGCGATAAATCTTTCAATGGTACTGCTATAGAACAGACTCGTATTTGAAACCCATATTATAGATAATTCTCCTGTCTGTTCTTCTTCAAAAACATGGATTTCCAAATCAAACCGAGTCGTTCTAAGTAAATTATCCTCGGATTCAATAATATTATCCTGTTCCAGTATTGTGTCACGTTGGTTATTCTGTACTGCAAACATGATTTGGAAGATGGGGTTATGGTTTGGGTTCCGTTCCGGACTGAGCTTTTCTACCAACATCTCAAACGGCAAATCTTGATGTTCGTAAGCATCCAGAATGGTACGGCTGTTTTGTTTTAATAATCCACTGAACGTCGGCTGACCGGATAAATCTGTTCTGATAACCAATGAATTAACAAAAAAACCGATCAGCGGTTCAATATCAGGATGTTGTCTGCCGGCAATTACTGTTCCAACCAGAATATCTTTCTCATTACTATAGCGGCTCAGCAATACAGTAAAAGCCGTTTCCAGAAACATGAATAAGGTAACGTTATGCTTAGCACACAGTCCTCTAATTGCTTGGGTTAACCGCGAGGAAATATGTTGTGTATGAAAACACCCTTCGATATTTTGTTTCTCTGGCCGTGGATTATCCAGCGGCACACGGTGGATTGGTGAAATTCCGGCTAACTGCTTCTGCCAATATGTCAGCTGTTTTTTCAGCACATCACCTTGCAGCCAGCCCTGTTGCCACTGGGCATAATCGGCATATTGAATTTTCAGCGGCGGTAGCGGATTTGTCTCACCCTGACAATAAGCTTTGTATAACGTGAAAAATTCATAGAGAAATATTGCCATCGACCAGCCATCGAAGGCGATATGATGTATCGTATAAATAATAAGGTAATCATTTTCTGCCAATTTTATTAACCTAATGCGCAACATCAGATCTGTATTAAGGTTAAAAATTAGATTCTCTTCTTCCTTACTGAGTTGTTTTACCTGATCGTTTTTCTCAGTTTCAGGTAACGCAGATAAATCATGATGTGTAATCGGTAAATCATAATCAGTGGCAATAAATTGCCGCGGTTCGTTATTGATGATTTTAAAATGGGTACGCAAGACTTCATGGCGTTCAAGTAATGCCTTAACGACTGCCTCAAACGCCTTTATGTTAATGGATTCCCGCAGCCTGAAATCCCCCATACAATTATACTGGGGACTGCTTCCATCCAGTTGATCAATAAACCATAGTCGTTGTTGAGCAAATGAAAGCGGATAATGTTCTGCTTTGCCATCACGCTGAATATCTTGCAAAAAGTGATGCGTTTTAGTTTGCTCTTCTGAATCGAGCTGGTTCAGAAAATCAATCAACTCCTGTTTATGCCATTTCCATTCACTGAGCAAAGCGGGTGAAATACTGCTGCGGCTGGTCTCGTATTGTAAACGGTTATCAGTAACGAACAGAGTAATTCCCTGATCTAAAGCCTCATTGACAATTCGCGCTGCATTTTTCATATATCACCTTTCAACAGTTCTTGTGCTGTTTCTTTCCCAGCCTGAAAATGTTTTCTTTTTTCTTTGATAAGATGAATAGTGACAACCTGTGATAGCTGCTCAAGTGTCGGGTGTTCAAAAACACTTCTCAACGGAACTTCTATTTCTAATTCGTTACGTATTGAACTAATAAGGCGCGTTGCCTGAAGTGAATGTCCACCCAAGGTGAAGAAATTGTCATAGATGCCTACTTGACTGACATTCAATAACCGCTTCCATAACTGACCGATCTTAATTTCTATTTCATTCCTTGGCGCCACATAGTTTTGTCGGCGTAAATCGTCTTCATTTGGGATCGGTAACGCTTTTTTGTCCACTTTGTTATTTAATGTGAGTGGCATTCGTTCCAAAGGAATATAAAGACCTGGAACCATATATTCTGGCAATTGTTGTTTCAGTACGGATTCGAGTAATTCTGAAAGTTCCCCACTAATGGCCGAAATTTGCGGATAATTAGCTAGATGGGTTTGATTATAGTCAGTACGTGCTTGTACAGGTGGTAACTCCCCACGACTAAAAACCACATCCAGCAAATCAAGTTGCTGTTGTGACCATGTAATGCCGCATTGATAACCACATTGTTCAGCATATTGCAGTAAGGATTCGAATTCCTGAACCTGTTGTAATGCCTGTGGGGAGAAACTGCCGACATTTGCTGGTGGCGTTATCATCTGATTGGCTGACCAGTGACGCAGCCCTTCTGCCAAAGTGAGGTCATCTTTAATTCTGGCATTGGGGATACCTGAAATACCCAATATATCCTCCGTGCCCATCTGTAACAAATTACGCAGACTTTCAAAAGAATCGAAATTATGCCAATTTGAAAACAATTCATTACAAGATTTGGTATTTTCACCTCTTTTGTGCAATATGACATCGTAACGATAACGCAACATTTCATTGTCGCCGATGCCACGTTTAACCAGAATATCAACCCGGCCAATTTCAGGGCAACGCTCAGGCAATTGGGCAAAATAAGTTGGACTGAGTAAAAACTCGGGTTCTTGTTGTAAACGCCGCTGAATACGGTTCGCCAGCGCCCCTACCTGAATACGTTGCCCGTTAAGATGACTTTGCTCTATCGCTGTAGCATGGGCGGTTAATAGATCTAAATTACGGATATCTCCCAACAAAATTTTCCCATCCGCTTCAACCGCCGGTATTAACTGTTCAAGTACTTTTTCCAGATATTGAACATTAGGGAAATATTGGACAACAGAGTTAATCACGACAGTATCAAATTCATCAGCACTCAAGGTTCCTAAGTTGAGTGCATCTCCTCTTCTGAGCTGCACATGTGACCAGCCACGTTGTTGCAGAATATGTTGATGCCGATTTAAAACCTCAGCCGAAATATCGGTAGCCACCACTGATTCGCACCATTCAGCATAGCGATACAACAATAATCCGGTACCACAACCAATTTCCAGTAAGCGATGAGGATGCAGGGCTTTAATCCTGTGCATGATTCCTGCTAACCATTCCTCCATTTGCTCAAGGGCAATCGGCTGTTCAGTATAGCTGTTCATCCAGCCACCGAAATCACTGTCTAATGCGACTATATCACCTCTCTGAGCGCTCCCTTTTTGAGTACTATCCGTTATGGGTTGACGGTACTGCTCATCAAAAATTTCTGTCCAGTTCTCAACGCTGCTTGCGTTAAATTCAACAGCTTTTTCACCTAACCACCCTGTACTTGGGCAGACATACGCAATGAGTTTTTTATCTTCATCTTGACCATAAGCGATCACAACAGCACTACTTAAAGCGTCATGCCCGGACAAGACTGTCTCGATTTCACCCAACTCTATGCGGTGACTACGGATCTTAACCTGAGAGTCAACACGGCCGATAAATTCCAACTGACCATCCGGTGTCCAGCGTACTAAATCGCCGGTTCGATAAAGCCTGTTTTCCCAACCATCCGTTGAGTGTGAGCTGCATGGATCACGGATAAACTGCCTTGCTGTGATTTCCGGTGAGTTTCGGTAACCACGTGCTAACTGAACACCGCCAATATACAGTTCCCCGATAACGCCTATCGGAGCCAAATTACCTTCCGGATCAAGAATACGCATCACAACGTTAGGCAAAGGTTTTCCAATCGTAATCTTCTCGTCAGTTAGTAAAGCTGTGGTGACAATGGATGTACATTCTGTCGGGCCATATACGTTAAACAGTTTTCTATTCTGTGACCAACGAACAGCAATCTGTGGTGGTACTGCTTCACCCGCCAAAAGCAAAGTTGAGACAGAACGCCATTTGTTAAAATTCAGATGAGGAAGCAGCGCCGGAGGTAGTACAGCATGGGTTATCTGATGTTTTTCAACGACCTCATCCAACAATTCAGGGGAACGCCGTTGGGTTTCGGAAATCAAATACAGTGTTGCGCCATAGGCCAATGTCATAGACATCTCTAAGATCATGGCGTCAAAACTCCAAGAGGCAAACTGCAACCCCCAGCAATGTGAGTCAATACCAAATAAATCTGCTTGCGAGAATGCCAGATTAACCCACCCTCTATGTTCCAGCATCACCCCTTTCGGTTTACCGGTAGAGCCAGAAGTATAAATCACATAAGCCAGATGATTTTCCGTGAGCGGAAGTGGGCGCTCAGTAATATTATCGGTAGGCATCTGTTGTAGCTGAGACTGTACTATCTCTGTATCCAGACAAATCACTTTCTGCTGGCTAATTGGCAGTTTTTCAACGAGGTGAGTTTCGGTCAGGATGAATTCGACTTCACTGTGATCCAACATATATTGGAGGCGGGCTTTCGGATAACTGGGGTCTAACGGTACATAAGCGCCACCCGCTTTAAGAATACCCAATAATGCCACAACAGCTTGCAATGACCTTGGTATGCAAAGTGCAACCAACGTGTCCGGTATGATCCCTTGTTCAAGCAGATAATGTGCCAATTGGTTAGCTTGCTCATTTAATGACTGATAGCTCAGGGTGTCATCGCCCAAAATCAGTGCATTTTTTTCAGGGTGTTGTGATACCCGCTCTTCGAAGAGTTCATGGAAACATTTCCCGGTCGGATAAGGAATTTGTGGCCCGCTCCATTCATGCAGTAAGGTATTCCGTTCAGCATCCGCCAATAATGGAATGTCATGAACGGACGGCTCGTTGATACCAACATGATGCTTCATCACATCAACAATATTGGTCAGCAAAATTTCGTAATTGGCGATTAATCTGTTAATGGTCGCATTTCTGAACAGGCTGGTGTCAGAGATCCATCCAATGGATAACTCACCTTGGTCTTCTTCATAGATATGGACTTCCAAATCAAATCGAGTGGTCAGAAGGGAACGTTCTTTAGATGTAACAATACTATCCTGCTCCAGAGTTGTATCCCGTTGATTATTCTGTACTGCAAACATGATTTGGAAAATAGGATTATAATTTAAATTCCGTTCTGGACTGATTTTCTCCACCAGCATCTCAAAAGGCAGGTCTTGATGTGCATAAGCATCCAGGATCGTACGACTATTTTGTTTTAATAGTTCACTGAATGTAGGCTGACCGGATAAATCCGTTCTGATCACCAGTGAATTGACGAAAAATCCAATCAAAGACTCAGTGTCACGGTGTCTTCGCCCTGCAAGTGGCATTCCAACCAAAATATCCTTTTCACTACTGTAACGACTCAACAACACAGCAAAAGCCGTTTCCAAAAACATAAATAACGTCACTTCATGTTTGGCGCACAGTGCTCGTATTTCTTGGGTCAAAGCTTTTGAAATACGTTGTGGATGAACATTTCCTTCAAAATTTTGTTTTTCTGGCCGTGGATTATCCAGTGGAAAACGGTGAAGTGGAGAAATACCTGATAATTGGTTTTGCCAGTAATCCAGTTGTTTTTGCAGAATATCACCTTGCAGCCAGTCCCGTTGCCATTGGGCATAATCAGTATATTGAACTTGTAATAGCGGCAGAGGATTACCCTCGCCTCGGCAATAAGCACGATATAATGTCAGCAGCTCACTGATAAAGATTGCTAACGACCAGCCATCACAGGCGATATGATGAATCGTATAGAGAATGAAATAATCATCATCTGTTAATTTCAGCAACCGAATACGCAGCATCAGGTCGGTGCTGAGATTAACAGCTTGTTTCCACTCCTGCTCACCGAGTTGTTTAAGCTGTTGTTCCTGCTCAAATTCTGAAAGTGTGGACAGATCATGTATTGTAATAGGCAAATCATAAGAAGTCGCGATAACCTGCCGGGGCTCATTATCAATAATTTTGAAATAAGTACGCAGCGATTCATGACGTTCAAGCAATGTTGCTATAGCCGCCTCAAAAGCTTTGAGATTAAGCGACTCTCTCAACCTGAAATCACCTGTGCAGTTATACTGCGGACTGCCTTCGGTAAGTTGATCGATTAACCACAAACGCTGTTGAGCAAATGAAAGTGGGTAATGTTCCGCACGCTCATAACGCGGAATACCTTGCAGTCGGTGAGTGTCCGAATCCTCTTCTGAATCGATTTGCTTCAGGAAATCAATCAATTCTTGTTTATGTTGTTTCCATTCACTGAGCAGTTCCGGAGGAATGCTATCTCGGCTGGTTTTATATTTCAGTTTGTTATCAATAACAAACAGAGTAATCCCTTGATTTAAAGCTTCATTGATAATTTGTGCTGCATTTTTCATATATCACCTTCCAATAGTTCTTGTGTTGTCTCTTGCCCAGCCTGGAAATGCTTTCTTTTTTCTTTAACCTGATGAATCGTGGCGATTCGTGCTAATCGCTCAAGTGTTGGATGCTCAAAGACACTGCTCAACGGTATTTCAATGTTTAGATCATTGCGTATTAAGCTGATAAGGCGGGTTGCCTGAAGAGAGTGACCACCCAGCACAAAAAAGTTGTCATAAATGCCGACTTGGCTAACGCCCAACACTTCTTGCCATAACTGGCTAATTTTTCTCTCCACTTCATTTCTTGGCGCAACATAACTTTGTTGGCGGAAATCATTTTCATTTGGAATAGGCAACGCTTTTTTGTCCACTTTGTTATTTAACGTGAGTGGCATTCGCTCCAGCGGAATATAAAGGCTTGGAACCATATATTCTGGTAATTGTTTTTTCAGTGCTGATTCAAGTAGCTCCGAAAGTTCAGTTTTAATATCGGAAGACTGAGATGCGTTGTCGGCATTAAATTTCAGCCCTTTTTTATCCAGCCAATCTTTGGTTGGACAAACATAGGCAATCAATCTCTTATCGTTCCCATAAGTAATAACCGCAGCACTGCTTAAGGCGTCATGTCCTACCAGTGCAGTTTCGATTTCTTCCAACTCAATCCTAAATCCTCTAATCTTGACTTGAGAGTCAATCCGGCCAATAAATTCCACACTACCATCAGGCAACCAACGGGCTAAATCTCCCGTTCGGTATAAACGTAGGGATTGGGATTTGTCCGTTAAATCAGTAATAAATTTCGTTGCGTTTGTTTCAGGGGCATTCAAGTACCCGCGCGCCAGTTGGATGCCACCAATACATAATTCCCCGGCAACACCAATAGGTACTAGATTGCCTGATGGATCAAGAATACGGATAACGGTATTGGGCAATGGTTTCCCAATCGTAATTTTGTCATCAGTTAATAAGCCCGAAGTCACAATGGCAGTACACTCTGTCGGGCCATATACGTTGAACAGTTTTCTGCCCTGTGACCAACGAACAGCGCTCTGTGGTGGTACAGCTTCCCCTGCTAAAAGTAAGGTTGAAACGGAACGCCATTTATTAAAGTCCAGGTAAGGCAGCAAAGCAGGTGGTAATACAGCATGGGTAATCTGATGTTTATCAACTAACTCATCCAAATATTCAGGGGTATGCTGTTGGGTTTCTGAAATTAAATAAAGTGCTGCTCCATACGCCAGTGTCATAGATATTTCTAAGATCATGGCATCAAAACTCCAAGAAGCGAACTGCAATCCCCGGCTATATGAATCAACACCAAATAAACCCGCCTGTGAAAGTGCCAGATTTACCCACCCCTTATGTTCCAACATAACCCCTTTCGGTTTACCCGTAGAACCAGAGGTATAAATGACATAAGCCAGATTATTTTCCGTTATTGGGAATGGGCGTTCAGCGATATTATCCGTAGGCATGTGCTGCAATTGTGATTGCATTGTCTCCGTATCCAAACAGACGACTTTCTGCTGGCTGATTGGGAGTTTTTCTATCAAATCTGTTTCGGTCAGAATGAATTCAGCTTCGCTGTGTTCCAACATATATTGAAGACGAGGTTTCGGATAGCTGGGATCTAACGGCAAATAAGCTCCCCCTGCTTTAATAATCCCCAGTAGCGCTACTACAGCGCGTATTGAACGAGGAATACAGAGCGCGACCAATGCTTCTGGTTTGATCTTTTGCTCTGTCAAGTAATGAGCGAGTTGGTTAGCTTGTTTATTTAGTTCCTGATAGCTTAATGAATTGCCGTCAAAAATAACTGCTGTTCTTTCACGATATCGGGCAACTTGCTCCTCAAACAGTTCATGAAAACAGCCTCCATGCTGGCTACGATCCTGTAGGCCATTCCATTCATGTAATAAAGTGTGTATTTCAGCTTCTGCTAATAGTGGAATCTCATGGACAGAAGGTTCCCTGTGTATCAGATCGGAGCCAATACATGGCTTCATGACACTAACAATATTAGCAAGCAAGGTTTCATAATTAGCGAGTAATCTTCCAATAGTCATATTTTTGAATAAGCTGCTGTCATAAACCCATAAAAGGGATAATCCTCCCTCCTCTTCTTCATAAATATGAATTTCCAAATCAAATCGGACTTTTAAAAGAAGACGTTCTTCAAACTCAATATTATTATCCCGCGCCAGTATCGTATCACGTTGAGTATTCTCCAGAGTAAAAGCGATTTGGAATATAGGGTTATAATTTAAGTTTCGTCCCGGACTCATTTTTTCTACCAGCATTTGAAATGGCAAATCTTGATGTGCATACGCATCCAAGATAGTGCGACTGTTCTGCTTTAATAACTCACTGAAAGTGGACTGGCCGGATAAATCCGTTCTGATCACCAGAGAGTTAACAAAAAAACCAATCAAAGGCTCAATATCATGGTGTCTTCTCCCTGCAAGTGGTGTTCCGACCAGAATGTCTTTTTCATTACTGTAACGACTCAACAATACGGCAAAGGCTGTCTCCAGAAACATGAATAATGTGACTTCATGTTGGTGACATAATGCTCTTATTTCTTGTGTTAAATCCTTTGAAATACGTTGATCATTAAGATGCCCCTCAAAACTCTGTTTCTCTGGTCGTGGGTTATCCAGTGGAAGACGGTGAAGTGGAGAAATACCTGATAACTGGGTTTGCCAATAATCCAATTGTTTTTTGAGAATATCACCTTGCAGCCAATTTCGTTGCCATTGAGCATAATCGGTATATTGGATTTTAAGTGGCGGTAATGGGGCTATTTCTCCTTTATTATACGCACGATATAAGGTGATAAGTTCATTGATAAAGATTTCTATTGACCAACTATCACAGGCAATATGGTGAATGGTATAGATAATCACATAATCATTTTCAGCCAGCTTTATCAGGCGAATACGCAACATCAAATCAGTACTGAGGTTAAAAACCAAGTTATCTTCTTCTTTACTGAATCTTTTGACTTGAGATTCTTGCTCAGTTTCAGAGAATGCAGTCAGATCATGTAGTGTAATGGGTAAATCATAGGAATGTGTTATGACTTGCCGTGGCTCATTATCAATAATTTTAATATGGGTACGTAACGCTTCATGGCGCTCAAGCAACGTTTCTACAGCAGCCTTAAAAGCATTGAAATTCAGTTGTTCCCGTAATCTCAAATATCCAGGACAATTATATTGGGGGCTACCTTCGGTAAGTTGGTCGATAAACCACAGGCGTTGTTGAGCAAATGAGAGTGGATAATGTTCTGCATGGCCATCACGTTGGATATTCTGTAATTGATATGTTTGAATTTCTTCTTCTGCATCGATCTGGCTCAAGAAGTCGATCAACTCTTGTTTATAATTTTTCCATTCACTAAACAATTCCGCAGGAATACTATCACGGCTAGTTTCGTATTGTAATCGGTTATCAGCAACAAACAGAGTAATTCCTTGATTTAAAGCCTCATTTACAATTTGCGCTGCATTTTTCATATATCTCCTTGAAAATATAATATCAAATTATTTACACATGTGATTATTTATTATGTCCGTAATTATAAAATAACAAATTTTTAATCATGTTAGCATATGGGCATCGAAAATCATTAATAACGTTGTTTGATTTTGTTATCAAAACAGCGATAAAATATGAAAATTTTTTAATTGATGAACAATATAAAATCACATAAAATTAACAGCCATTTAAGCAGATAATGAGCTTCATCCATAAAGCTTATTCATTAACTATTTACCTGTTATTCGTCTAAATATATATCTAAAAAATCTTAATCATAAAAATAACCGATATTCTCTTTTTCCTAACCAGATACAATGGCATCATTAATCGCTCATAATATCTGATGACGCTATCAATAGCTTATTTGGAATAGAGTTCTGGATTATATGAAAATTCATATAGGATATTTTAGGGCTTATTGATAAAAATCACCCCAAATGACTAGAAAGGAGTTGGAGTAATCATATAGGTTCTATGCTCAGGTTAGTAAATAATTCTTCTTCATCACTTTTCTATATCGATATAATTAAATAGTCCAATTTCTTGCAAAATGGCATCCACGTTGGGGCGTCATGCTGCCGCATCAGCCAAAGAGTTGAACGAAAGTAATGGTCAGGCCGCTGAATAGGAAGCCGAAGAGCCGGAAACAGGCTCAAGCTGATAAATCAGCATCGGCAAACACATAATCCCCATCTGCATCAAGCCTCTCACACAAACGTCCTGTAATGCAGGGCTTTTTTAACAACAACTCCTAAGCTGCCTATATTTATAGCTTGTTTTTGAAAATAAGAATTTCAATATTAGATATTCAATCTCAAATTTGTATCAACTAGATCAATCAACGATTTTGATACACCAAAATCAGCGGCTATCTTACTCCAAGCAGAGACTTTTTCTATGGTTTCCTCAATAATCCCATTGGCCATTTTTTTGGTGAACAGCGGGCTTAGTTTTTCCAATGAATAAAAATCTTGCCGAGTGAAGTTGTCTCTTTTACCGTTTAAACTCATCCAGTGGCTGTTTACCCATCTACTGTCAGGCTTGTAACTGTAGGCTAAATCGTAGGCCGGAGCCAAATCCCATTTTTTGTCTTTTAATATAAACGCGAAGTTTTTAGCGTGATCATCATGATTTCTAGCAATAATGTTAAAGCACATTCTTCTTAGTAGCCTTCTGCAATTGCTGAAGCCGTTTTTTCATGTGATATCATAACGCCCCCAAAATGACACATTAAAACCATTATTATCCATAATGAGCAATTATCAGAACATTATATATCAATCTAAACCTTGTATGTTAATGTCCTATTAAAAAAACATTATAGACTTTAACAGTGATAATATCCTATATATGGAACATTATGAAATGAGTTGATATCGGTAGAAACTGAAATAAGGTAATCCACGTAAACAGTATGATTACCAGTTTTACAAATTCAAAAGATATTAGCGTTGTGAATCTCCTCTAGACTTACTCTTATAAGAAATTAGACCTTCATTAAAAATTTCCTGATAAGATTTTTAGGCTATTTATTAACGCTTCAATATTGATTGCCATTATTTATACCCTATGGATTTCAAGATGCATCGTGACGGCAAGGGAGCGAATCCCCGGGAGCATAGCGAACTATGTGACTGGGGTGAGTGAGTGCAGCCAACAAAGAGGCAACTTGAAAGATAACGGGTATATAACCTCTTTATTCATATCTGACCTCTAGTATATAAGCACGGATAACGGTTTATTAACCACTATCCAATAAAGGTAGAAAATTAGAAAAAATATTCCAGAAAACGTCTATACAACTTGTTCAAATGCTAATACATCTACTCGCAAATCAGCTAAATAAATTCATCATATTTCACTTAAAAAACATATAGGAATATTCTGAAAATTGCTGATTTTATTGTCTCCAATAGGTGTAAAATATCACATTTTGCAAAAAATTACATGCAATTACACAACAAATGTGGGGATCACCGCTATTGCGATAATAATGTAAAGTCGAAAAGATAATGGCGCGGTATGTTTAGGAAGCCGGTAAACTCATAAAATCAAAACGCTGACCAGAAGATCAGCGCTTTGTTATTCATTTCATCAAATATTCATTATTGACCAAACATCTCCCGCAACCAGCCCGGTGCTTGTTCTTGTTGCTGAACAGGCTCTGACACTGCTGTCTGCTGGCACAAACTCTGTGGATCATAAGTCCAAACCGGTAATGTTCTCCAACCATTGCCACTACAGCTAAAGCTACCATCCTGATTAACCGCCATATCGACAATGCCTTCTGGTGGAATGTTATTCAGCATCAGCGGAGTCTGATTTTCCAGATAACGGCGATATACGTTCAACGCCCCTGTAGCCCCCGTCAGATTAGTCGGTTCGTTGTTATCACGACCAACCCATGCAATCACCACTTCTTTACCATCGATTCCTGCAAACCAGCTATCACGCAGATCATTGGTAGTGCCCGTTTTACCTGCCAGATTATAACGACCAAACTTGGCCGTCAGAGAACGAGAAGTCCCTCTCGCCACAACCTGCTGCATACCATACAGCGTCAGATAAGCGGCCTGAGCCGGTACAGCCCGTTCAGCCTGTGGGTAACTCTGATATATCACCGTGCCATCTTCCGTGATAACAGAACGTAATGCGGAAAGTGTCGCACGGTTGCCACCACTCGTCATCGTCTGGTATTCCTGCGCTACTTCTAATGGCGTCAAACTAAGAGAACCCAGTAACATCGCTGGAACCTGCTGAATCACCTCCTCCGGTACGCCAAGCCGGATCAAGGTGTTGCTGACATGATCAAGGCCAACCGCCAACCCAAGATTCACTGTAGGAATATTCAATGAACTCGCCAGCGCATCTATTAACATGACACGCCCACGGAAACGACGGTCATAATTTCTCGGTTCCCAAACCTTACTGTTCGGCTGTTTTACCGCAAGAGGTTCATCCGCCAGCCAAGTATTCAACCGATATTGATCAGGTTCACTCAATGCCGCCAAATAAGTAGAAGGTTTTGCCAATGAACCAATTGAACGACGTGCCATCATCGCTCGGTTAAATCCAGCATACTGAGGTTGAGAACCCCCAACCATCGCCCTGATTTCACCACTGATGCGATCGACAATCACCATTGCCCCTTCAAGGTCAGCAATTTTGCGGGTTTTTCTCAGGCTGGCAATTCCCTCTTCTACTGCGTTTTCAGCCGCTTCCTGAGATACCGGGTCCAATGTAGTGAAGATTTTCACGCCGGACAGGTCATTCACTCTATCCCCCAGTCTGTCCTGCAACTCCTTACGAACTAGCTGCATAAACGCCGGTTGTGGGGTAATAACCCCACCTTTCGGTTTTACCCCCAGTGGACGAGCGCTCAATAATTTATAAAGATCTTCATCAATAATTTGCTGATTTTGTAACAGCTTGAGCACCACATTACGGCGCTGGAGAGCGAGTGTCGGATTACGCCACGGGTTATAGAGTGAAGCACCTTTCACCATGCCGACCAGCAACGCCTGCTGATCCAAACTCAGTTCATCCACCGGACGGCCAAAATAATAAAGACTCGCCAGCGGGAACCCCCGGATCTGTTCACCACCACTTCGCCCCAGATAAACTTCGTTCAGATACAATTCGAGAATCCGATCTTTGCTATAGCGATAATCCATCAAAACCGCCATGTAAGCTTCATTCGCTTTACGCACCAAGGTACGTTCATTGGTCAGAAACAAGTTTCTCACCAATTGCTGCGTCAGGGTACTTCCCCCCTGAACAGTGCGTCCCGCCGTCAAGTTAGCCAGAAACGCACGCCCGATAGAAAGGATGCGGATACCATCATGTTGATAGAAATGGCGATCTTCTGTCGCCAGCAAGGTGTTAACCAGTAAATCGGGGAAACCAGAACGTGGCACAAATAACCGCTGCTCCCCATTGGGGGACTGCAACATGGTAATCAGCTTCGGATCAAGACGGAAGAACCCAAACTGACGCTGATTTTCCAGATTTTCGATCCCCGCCAAACGGTTATCGCTGAAAGTCAGCAAAGCGTGGATCTGCCCCTCTTTACTGTCAGGGAAATCAAACGGACGGCGCAACATTTCAATGGTTTCGCCTCTGACAGAAAACTCTCCTGGACGGGTAATTTTCGTCACCTGACGATATTGCATTCCTTCCAGCAGGTGTACCATCTCTTTCTTGCTGTAGTTCATGCCCGGTTCAAGATTAACCATGCGGCCATAAACTGCCGCCGGTAACTCCCAAACTTTTCCATCAATGCGATCGCGGATTTTGGCATCCAGATAGACACCATAAGCCGCCAATAATACGGCAAAAATAATAAATATCTTGAATAACAACCAGAACCAACGCCACTTTTTCTTAGGTGGACGGGAATACATTCCTTTCTTTGTCATGGGTTGATCCTCTTCATCATCGTAGTCATCATCATTTTCATAGACATTATCATCGTCATCCAACAGATATCGTCTTTTTAACGGCCGTTTACGGCGGGGTACCGGCTTTTTGCCTTTACGTCCGATTGGTTGACGATCTTCACCAGACATTCCAAAATTCTCCAAAGCCGCTTAGATGCTAATTAATTGATATTCATATCTTTTAGTGAATCTATTCGCCGGCAAAAAGTTGTTAAATTCTACTGCGAATATTTTTTTACCCGCCGAGTGGGTAATGTATTTGCCGGATCATCCGGCCATGGATGTTTTGGGTAACGCCCTTTCATCTCTTTTTGCACTTCTCGATACGAGCCTCGCCAAAAAGCGGCTAAGTCTTGCGTAATCTGCAATGGCCTTTGGGCTGGCGATAATAGTTCAAGCACCACAGCCACCCGCCCTTTTGCCAGAGATGGGCTTTGCTGCTCACCATACATTTCCTGCATCCGAACAGATAATACCGGTGGTTTATCACTGAAATAACGGATTGTTATCCGACTGCCAGTTGGAACAGTATAATAAATAGGCAGTTCATTATCCAGACACTGTTGTTGTTGCCAATCCAGTAAACTTTCCAGTGCCGGCAACAAATCAATCTGTTTCAGCCCTTTCAAATCACGCACACCAGTAAGGAACGGCATCAACCAATCATCAAGAGAAACCATTAATGCATCATTATCTACTGCCGGCCACTGCATTTCAGGCAACCATTTAGCCGCACATTGGATACGGATGCACAACTGAACTGCCGCAGGTGACCAGTTGAGCTCATGTAATCCCTCACTGCGTAACCAGTTTAGCAGGGCCAGCTGTAATTGCTCATCTGAAAGCTTTGCCAATCGTTGGGCTTTTACTGTCAAGCACCCACATTGCAGTCGTTTCCATGCTCGCAATGTCCCTTTGTTATCATCCCATTCAACGACACTCTGCTCGCTAAATAAATTCGGCTGCTGTTGTATCAGCCGTTCAATATCCAGAGGGCAAGCCAGCAAAATACGCGCATCAGGATTTCTGCTGTTTTGTAATAATGAAGGAGCCACTAGCCACGATTCGCCAGATAACTTTTCTTCATCATCGATCATCACCCCCAAACCATTAGCCAGTTGAAAACGCCCTCCCTTATCCCGATTTTTGGCTATTCTGTCAGGGAAACCTTGGGCTAATAGCATTGCAACAAATCCACCGTCTGGCTCACCAAAATGATCGCCCATATTCCTAGCTAACTGCTTTGCCCGCCGTAACCAATGAGCTTGTCGCTGCTCAACCCAATAAGTGATATCCGGCTGGCCACCACGGAGCGGTTCTTCCAGAATCGCGGTCAGCATAGCTGCGGTTGCCAGCATATCGGCCCCTTGTTCCAACCCTGCACATAATATTGCAGCCAAGCGCGGATCACTGCCGGATTCCGCCATTTTTCTGCCTCTGGACGTTAACTGACCATTGTTATTGACTGCACCTAACTGTAATAACAGCGATTTGGCTACTGCCAACGCTGCGTCAGAAGGCATATCTAGCCAGTACAATTGGGAAATATCATGACATCCCCACTGCAATAAGGAGAACCATAAGCCACTGAGATCAGCATTCAGAATTTCGGGCTCACTATACTCTGCCGCTCTTTCTGCCTGTTCTTGGCTGAATAGATGCCAACAAACACCGGCTTCCAACCGTCCCGCTCGACCAGCTCGTTGTGTCATAGAAGCTTGACTGATGCGTTGAGTGATCAAGCGAGTCAATCCATTTTTGGGTTCAAAACGCGTCGTGCGTTCAAGACCACTATCAATCACCAGTCGAATACCTTCAATCGTTAAACTGGTTTCTGCAATGTTAGTCGCCAAAACAACTTTACGGCGTCCACGTGATGAAGGCTCGATAGCTTTTTGTTGTTCAGCCAATGACAACGCACCGTATAACGGGCAAAGATCGGTATCCTCAGCAACTATCTCTTTAAGAAGTCCAAACACCCGTTGAATTTCCCCGCTGCCCGGCAAAAACAACAGCACAGAACCTTGCTCCTGTTGTAGTAACCGCAATACGACGGTGGCTACACACTGTTCAAAAGGTTGGTGAGCAGGCAAAGGACAATAATGTCTGGTCACAGAAAAGCTTCGCCCTTCTGAAATAATCACTGGCGCATCAGGCAATAAAGAAGAGAGCCGCTGATTATCCAGCGTCGCTGACATGATCAAAATTCGCAGATCATCCCGTAGCCCTGCCTGTACATCCAGCAACAATGCCAACGCAAAATCAGCCTGCAAGCTGCGCTCATGGAATTCATCCAGAATCACCAGAGAAACCCCTGTCAGCATCTGTCTCTTGATCATATTTCATAGATCAAGAGACTTGGACAGTAAATAACCTTCAAGGATGGTTTGTAACATGAACCATCCTTGCCACAGCCTTTCCCATCCCACTCGGCCATTTCGTTTTGAGT